>SKNI01000283.1 GCA_007120615.1 Myxococcales bacterium
GTTGGATGGATGTTCGTTTTTCCGATCGACAGCCAGCATCGCTACCTGGAGAGAGGAAAAGCGGGCAGACGCCGACCTCACAAAGCACAAACTCCGGGTTTCGGAGTAAATCTGGTTTAGAGTTTCATCATCAATCGGAGGGAAACTCGTCGGGATCATTGCTGGTGCCAAACCACACATGGGAGTAGCCCCCCTCGATTCCCACTCCTATGGCTCGCCAGGTACTATCTTCCCAGGTTCCTCGATTCATGATGACGTCGTCATGACCGGGAGAGCCCTGCCAGGAACTCAGGGCACCAGCTGCAGAAAACGCCCCGGACACCGAGATCTCAAAGCCCGCGGAGGGATAATTGGTCAACTCTCCGGGCTTATCCCACATGCACTGCGCCTGCGCATGGTCGGAGGTATAGCAACAGCCGGTCCAATCACCGTGATCGGACCAACTGTGCAAATTACAGGTCTCCGACAGCACCGTGGAGCCGTGATCGATGAGATCTTGAACGTGAGCCCGGGCGACCACGGTAAGGGAGACGGAGAGCGGAATCTCAGGAAGTCCGTTAGCGACGCGATAATCATTGATCAGCACGTAGAGTTCGTGCTCCTCCTGGCTGAGTCCGGTGATTGGGTCCGGGTCCGGGTCCGGGTCCGGCTCCGGCTCCGGCTCGTTTTCGTCACATTTTTCGATCATCTCGTCCAGATCTTCCAGACATTCGGCGCTCGCCATGCAGACCTCTTTATTGTCAAAGGCCCCCTCGTATTCACAGAGGCGAACGCACTCCCTTTTGGGCTGGGTCGCCCCACCCTGCATGACCAACAATCCACATTCATCGTAGACATGATCGCAGGCCGCCTCGCAGGACGACGGTTGCTCCTGGCCATTGGCCGTAGAGTTCGGCGTGGCGTTTCGAAGCGCAAAAGGCTCCTCTTCCACGCAGGAACTGAGCACCAATACAATTGCCAGAAGGCCCGATAGCCAAGACGTTTTCATCATTTTTCCATCTTTCGAAATATCCAACGGATCAGGGCGGAAAACCGAAACTCATTTTGACGGCTCGATACTCAGAGTCAATTTGCCCGTCCCCGGTTCGAATCGTCAGCGGTGGCTCCGTCCAGGTCGTCTGACGCATCGATTCGGGCAGGTCTTCTTGTCTCATCATCAAAAAGAGGCCCACCGACGGACCTTTACCCTCCTGAAAATGGACCGGGCGCCAGCGCAGGATAACCATCTTATGAGATTCAGCAGCCTGTCGAACCCGCTCGTGCTGACGCTCCACGTCGACGGGAAATACGCAGACAAATACGCCGCCCCGGGCCAGGTTCCGGCGGGCGCAGGCTACATAATCGGCGATGTCGCCGCGGACTTCAAATCGGCAGGCGACTTTTTGAGGATGCTCGGCCTGCGTCCCCTCCTCCAGCGGCCAATAGGGAGGGCTGCCCATCACCAGATCGAAGGGCTCATCGTCGGCCAGCACCTGGGGATCGCGAATATCACCGATGCGAATGTCGTAGCGCTCGGTGAGACCGTTGTAGCGGGCGGATTTTCTGGCCAGTCGCACGCTCTCTTCTTGCGCCTCCACCGTCACAAATTGTGCCCCCTGGAGCCGCCAGGCCGCGACCATCCCCACCGACCCGATGCCACTCCCCAGATCGAGGACCCGAGATGCGCTGGGGCACCAGGTGGTGCCGTACCAGGCCGTCAAGACATCATCGGTGGAGAATCGATGCCCCTCTCGAAGCTGAAAGATTCGAAAATGACCGCTCAAGGCGTCCAGCGTTTCGCCCTCTTCCAACTCCACCTGATGCATCGCTTCGAGGTCCGGCAGGGGACCGGGGACGGCCCACCCTTTAAAAGAATCTCGTATCTGGCGAAGAGGATGTACTTTTTTGTCGGTCATATCTTACTGGCCCTTCCATGGATTCACCGATTCCCTGCCCTTCTCCTTTATCATGACACAAATATCCCATCAAAACCTCTGGTTCGGTCTGATGGCGGGTACGGCGTCGGCCTATGACGATGTCTGGCCGCCATGCCTCAAATTGCACAGCCGACAATTCACCAAAATCTCCCCCCAAAGACCATATGGAACACACCCGCCCCAAAGCGGGCAGTTTCTTCGTGCCCACCGCGGAGTTCAGCGCGCTCTCCCGCGCCTCCGCGCTCAGCCTTCCGCGCTTCGCCCTTCCGCACCTCAGCGCCTCAGCGACTCCGCACTTCAAAAACAGAACCGGATACCCTATATTTTGTAGATTATCCGACCACTCTTCACCACGGAGTTTCTCGAAGATGAGCGTGCGCTTACGCCCCCGGTTTGGCCTACGAGTTCGCCTCTCTGAACAGGAGGTGATGGACCGGTTTCGAGACTGCATCGAGGCCGACAACCTCCCCTGTCAGGTCTCCTTATTGGACCGCCAGATCGAGATATCGGTTCAACCCGAAGAGCGCCACTTCTGGTCCCCGTTTCTGAATATGCTTTTGGAAACCGACGAGAGCCACACCCTTTTACAGGGAAAATTCGGCCCCAACGTCAACGTCTGGACCATGTTTCTGGCGGCCTACGCCCTGCTTCTTTTGACGGGCACCCTGGGAGTTCTCATCGCCACCAGCCAATTTCAGCTTGGACAAACCCTGACGGGTCTTTACCTGAGCGCAGCCGCACTCCTTGTGGCGGCCGCCGTCTGGGGCGCCGGTCAACTCGGCAAGAGGTGGGCCTACGATCAAATGGTCGTCATCCACCACGTGGTCCACAATCTCTTCGACGACGTCCTCGCCGATGAGGTCTTCTGCGAAGTCTGCGAAGACAACGAGTTACCCTCGATCAGCGAGCCGATCCCAGAAGAAACGAGGCGCTCTTCGCCAGCAGCGTAGGACTTCTCTGTATCACCGCCGCCGCAGCCAATACCCCACCGAAGAGTCCACCGGCCACCCCACAGGTCGCGATGTCCTGGCCCGTCAGATAGAGGCCGTTTACCGGGGTCGTGGGCCGAAGAAATCGCTGCCGAAACCTGGACGGTGTGTGGTCCAGGCCGTAGATCTCTCCTCGCTCATAGGCGCAAAAATGTTGCGTAGTAAGTGGCGTGGATAGCTCGTACACATCGACCTTTCCTCGCACCTGCGGGACCTGTTCGTAGAGGGCTTCCAGCATCCGCTGAGAGAGCTCTTCCTTAAAGGCTTCGTAGTCCTCCCCTCTCTTCTTCCACGGGGTTCCCTCCCACTTCTCAAACCACTGGAAAGGAGCCACGGTGATGGCCTCGATGGTGGCCCGGCCCGGGAACCGACGGGAGAAGTCAGGGTCTTTGGCCGATGGAAAGGAGAGATAGACCAGCGGCAGGGGCGCCTCCCTATCCTCCTCGATGCGGTTCAGGTTCCGCTCCACATTCTCGTCGGGATAGATCCAGAGATTGGTCTTCTCAAGCCCCAATTCTTCGGCGGTGTGCTTCAGGCCGATATAAAGACAGAGGTGAGCCGCTGAGGGTTGAACCTTTTGAAGTGTTCGCTCCAGTCCATGGCTCCGGCTGACTTCCTGAGGCAGAAGTTTCTGATAGGTGTTAAAGAGCCCCGCGCCGCTGATGACGACGGGAGCTCGAATAATAACACCATCGGCCATCTGCACGCCCACCGCTCTCCCATCTTCCACGACCACTTCCTCGACCTCCGCTCGGACCAGGACTTTCCCGCCTCCTTCTTCGATGACGGGGACGATGGACTCAGCGATTCGAGCGGAGCCTCCCACGGGATAGACCGCCCCGTGAATATAGTGATTTACCAGCATCGCGTGCATCGCAAAGCTGCTCTCCGCGGGCGGCAGACCGTAATCTCCCCACTGACCGGTGAGCACGGCGATAAGCTGCTGATCATCGGTCAACTCCTCCAGAACTTCCCGGGTCGTGCGCTGAGCGAGCTCAAAAAAAGACCGAGTCAGCCGAGGTCCGAGGAGTCTGGAAAGCAGGTCCGGCAATGCCTTCTCCAGAAAATAGCCCCCGGAAGCCTCGTTGACTTCTCGGATCAACGAAAAGTAGGCGTCAATGGCTGCCGACTCGTTTGGAAAATACCCTTTGAGCTGGTCTTTCAACGCCTCACGGCCTCGAACCAGGTCAAAGCTGTCGTCGCCAATGATGATCCGATCGTAGACCGGTCCCATATCGGCCCACTCCAGCGTCGAGTCGGTGATGACCCCCAGAAACTTCCCCAGCAGCGTCTTCGGATGCACGCTTCCGATATAATGTACCCCCACGTCCCATTCGTAGTCGGGCCGGCGAAAGGTATGGGTATAGCCCCCGGCCGTATAATGTCGCTCCAGAACCAGCACTCGTTGCCCGGCCAGACGACTCAAAAGAGCCGCCGCAGCCAGGCCACCAATGCCGGAGCCAATTACGATCGCGTCGTACCCTTCGTTATTGGGAGATCGCTTATAAGGAGTCGCTATCCGGGACATGTTCACTCCACGTCGAAGACCAGCGAGGCGGCCAGGCCATGGCTGTCGCCGGGATCGATGATATGTAAAAAGTAGGTTCCCGCCGTCAACGGGGTGGCCTCCGAACATTGATCGGCTTCGCCCTCGCAATCTCCGTAGCGAATCTCTACCGCCGTGCTCGAATAACCATCAACGTACCACTCCAGCCCGTCGATGGGAGCGCCAGCGTTTTCCTCACGCTCCACGCGAATCTCCCAGCCATCCTCTTCGTCCGGCAACACCGCGTTTTGCGGTACCGACCAGCAGATCAAAGGCTGGCTCTGGGCATCGACCGACTCCTCCCAGGTCTGCGCCACAATGAGCCCGTCGCTGAGGTTCAACTCCAGTGTGCAATCCTCGTCCACCGTCCCGTTTTCCCCGGCATCGGCGCCTTCGTCACCCGTATCAGGATCGGCGTCTCCGCCCGTATCGGGATCGGCGTCTCCGCCCGTGTCAGGGTCGGCGTCCCCGCCCGCATCATCGCTTCCGATATCATCGTGTTCCCCGCCGACATCCTCCACGGACCCGGCGTCGGGATCTACGTCCCCGTTCGAGGCCTCATCTTCGCTACACCCTGCAACGAGCAAAGCGATCATCATCAGGGCTATCATCCATCGCGCAACATTCATCATTGAACTCCCGGTCGTAATTCCATCTTCCTGTCTGCTCACCCCGAGGATGGACTAACCGGCCACTACAGACAACCGTCCCGTTTTATTGCACTCCGTTCGGCAAGCCCAACTCTAAGGAGCGCGGACGAGGACGTCTTTCCATGGGACACATCGGCCCGAAGAAAGCCTTGTTAGCTATCGGCGCCCAATGGCAACGTAGAGTTTGGCAACCTGGACATCCTTGTCCTCGCAAGAGAAAAAGCGCTTTTTTTCTTAGCGATAACAAGGATGTTATCGGCGCCAAAGGCACCGTAGTTGGAGCCGAGGGAAAAAGTAGGCGGCGATCGGAAGTATAATTGTCCGCCCGGTTGGCGATGATCGGCCGCGAATATCGAGTGCTTGTCCGCTTTGAGCGGTTGGCGGGCCGCTCACACCCCCAACTCTTCGGGTCGCTGGCATTCCGCGCAGGTCTATATCCACTCTGGATTCTGGTTATCGAAGGCGAAGCCCGGTCGCAGACTCCACTGCTGAATGCATTCAAGATGATTATGGGAGCACCAAACCGATGAAACAGACGCCAATTTTTCGACCGCTTCTTATTCTATTTTGTGCCCTACTTTTTATCTTCGCCGGGTGCGACGGTGGTCCCCTGACCGACGGAGATGCTGGAGCAGAAGACGCCAGCATTCAGGAGCAAGACACTGAGACCTATGACGGTGACTCCGAAGATGTCGGCGGTCCAGAAGATACCGGCTCCGAAAATCCCGACTCCGGCGACGGCGACTCCGAAGCTCCCGACACCGATGATGGCGATCCCGATTCTGGAGACACGGGAGACGCAGGTAGTGAACCGGAACTCGGCACCGACCACTATCCTAGAGTTTCGTCATTTTTAGGCGGACTATCAGGATGTCCCGAAAATCCTCATCTTTCCACTTCGCAGCGAAGTTCAATATTCCTATGAGCGCTCCTGGCACGAATGCCGCCCCTCCGAGAGCACTTGCGACCGGGCCCACCGCGCTATCCAGATCTACGCTGACGCTCACACCCCGGTATTTGCGGGAGCCGATGGCCAGATCGCCTGGAGAAACACCGATATTAGTACCGACTCCGGCGGCGGGTACCAGCTCCACATCGACACCGAAGACCCCGACCTCCGACTGGTCTACGCCCACCTCGGCTCCAACACCAAACACCGCGCTTTTACGGCTTTCGCACAAAATCCAAGTACCGGAAAATTATGGAACGTGGGAGACACCGTTTCGGCGGGAGACCATATCGGCTACGTGGGAGACAGCGGCAGCGCTTCCAGCCCTCAGGTCCAGCTCGAGATCCGCTCTCGAATTTCCGGCAGCCCCCTGGAGACCGACAAGGAGGCAGACCGATCCTACGGTGATCCCGACGCCACACCGGGCACCTTCGCCTACCTCCGGTTCGATTCCTGGGACACCCTTCAACTCGCCGAAGAGCTTGAAATTTATCCGTGAGCATTCGCGCTTCGGACTCCGCACCGAGGATAAGGACCGAGAATAAGGGTTGCCCCCACCACACCGGATCGAATACTGATACGTCCAGACGAAATAAGTTCTGGCTCAAACGCGTATTATAGCGCGTAATTCTTACCTCAAAGCATTTGGCTGCGGGGATCCTGGAGAGTATCGATGACAATGCCCCTTAGACAACTTCTTTTCGGCGGTGCGACGATCGCACTGGTTACCGCCTCTCTGGCCTCCTGTGCCAGCGGCCCGGCAACTCCTGACCAGGAAGAACCGGCCCAGTCGGCGAAGGAGTCCGGCGCCGAAACCGCCGATGACACGCAAGCGTCAGCTCCCCGCTTTGGCAGCTTCGGGTTCGACCTCGACGGTATGAACCGAGACATCGACCCGGGAGACGACTTCTACGCCTTCGCCAGCGGCGTCTGGGCCGAAGAGACCGATATCCCATCCGACCGCGCCCGCTACGGTGTCTTCGACATGCTCTCCCTGGAGGCTGAGGAACACGTCAACCAGATCATCCTGGAAGCACAGGAAACCGGCGGCGACCCCGGAACCAACAACCGGCTCATCGGCGATCTCTACTCCAGTTGGATGAACGAAGAA
>SKNI01000401.1 GCA_007120615.1 Myxococcales bacterium
GGGGTTCAGGAGAAGATCTCTCTTCAACTAAAGCGCGGCAAACTCTACCCCGTGACCGAAGACGGTGAGTATATCCTCAAACCCGTGCCTGGTCTCTCCCTGCCGAGCTTTCAGAACGACGTCCCCGCCAATGAAAACCTAACCATGCAACTGGCCGAGCAGGTCTACTCCATCCAAACCGCGCCAAACGCCTGCATTCGACTCGCTGACTCCGAATTGGCCTACATCACCCGCCGTTTCGACCGCCTTCGAGATGGCACCCGTATCGCCCAGGAGGATTTTTGCCAGTTGATGGGAAGAACCCCGGAGAGCGCCGGTCCCCTCTACAAATACGGCGCCAGCTATGAAGAATTGGGACAGGCGCTTCGAAGATATTGCAGCGCCTACCCGGTGGAATCGGAGAAACTCTTTCGCCGAATCGTCTTCAACTACGCCGTCGCCAACGGCGACGCCCATCTCAAGAATTTTTCGTTGCAGCAGACGACGACCTTTCAGGACTACCTCTTATCGCCGGCCTACGACCTGTTGTGCACCAAACTCCATTTGCCCGATGAGTCGCGGCTGGCCATCGACCTCTTCGCCGACGACGAGGAGCTCGAGAGCCTCGCTACGCACGGCTTCGTAACCGGCGCCGATCTGATGGAGTTGGCCCGACGATTCGGCCTCATCGAATCCCGGGCCCGTGCCATTCTCGATGATATTTGCGACCACCGCGACATCGCCGGCGAACTCATCGACCGGTCGTTTCTGAGCACCGCTGCCAAAAGCGCCTATCACGAGATCTTCGCCGATCGGCTGCGAGCCCTTACGATACGTTGAAGCTCCTGCTATCTAGCATGCCAACTCGCCACGCCTACCTGACGTACTCGCACCGAAAGCGCGCCAACTCGCCACGCCTACCTGACGTACTCGCACCGAAAGCGCGCCAACTCGCCACGCCTACCTGGCGTTCTCGCTATCCAGCGCCCCTAAATAGCCGCGGCCAGCCAGCGATCTGGCTATCTAGATCGCCAACTGGCCACGGCTACCTCCAGGACTTGCACCGAAAGTGCTTATTTCGCGTTCATCACCGCCGCGTGATTGGTGAAGAGCTGTGCCACTATCACCGAGGCTCTCATAGTCGGCAGCGTTGAGGTTCTGAACATCACCCCATTCGCCGTGAAGAAAGCTCAGCGCGCCCCCGGATCGCTGAATGGCCTCGATGGCATAGGTACCCGAGAAGACTTCTGTTGTGGACTCAAAACTGGTCGTCACATCCCAGGACGCGTCGATCCAGGGTGAGGTCAATCCATCGTCGTAGATATACATGGCGACGTCGGAATCTCCTGCGCTACCGGTCTCGTCGGCGTCGGCGTCGCCGGAGCTATCACCGTCTCCAGCGTCAACCTCGACCTAATTTTGATTGAGTTCTTCCTCACCGGGACAGGCCGTAAGGATCAGAACCATCGAGAGCAGACTCGCTGCGCGCAGAAACCACCAAGTATTTTGCCTGCCACTCACCTATTCATCTCCTTCTAAAGACGTCACCAATCATCCTGGAATCCCTGCCAATCGGCCTACAAAGACTGGGCCAACCGTCAGGGAGTGACGTCCACGGTCACCACATCCCACTCGCATTTTTCCTGAGCTAGCTGGTCGAGCTCCTCGATCGACTCCACCCCGCAGAGGTCGCCTCCCTCAAACCCGCCCCGGGTCTCGGAGCCGTTTATATAGCAGCGGCAGGTGGTGATGATATGACCGGCGGCGCTCTGGGCCTGACAGGTCACATTATATTGATTGCCATCGGCGCAGGAGTCCCAGCGATACAGGCAGCTATTGCCGGTGGTGCCCTGATCGGTCAGGGTGCACTCCGCCGGGGCGTCTGGGTCAGGCGTTCGACAGACCCCCGCGATATCGTAGGGACTCGCATCACAGGCAAATCCAGCTGCGCAGTCCGCCAGACCGGGGATACAGGTTCCGCCCTCGGGGATGACCGGCCTGTCGTTGTCGCAGGATCCGCCCCAGGACGGCAGCTCTTCCCACCAGAAGATATCACCTTCCACGCAGGCCAGACCCGTTCCATCGCTCAGACAGATCGACAATACATCGCTGGAGCTGCAGGCGAGTTGGCCGGCGGGCTGAGAGCAGGTGGACTGGCCGGGCCCCGATTGTCGGCAATGATATCCCGGCGCGCATACCACAGGTCCGCCGCAGCTGGCTCCGGCCTGGGCTTCGGCATAGCAATTAAACGTGTCGTCACTTCCGCAGGACGAATCACCTTCGCAGACAAGTCCCACGGGCTGCCCGTCATGGCAGCCCGACAAGAAATTCCCCGTAGAATCACAATATAATTGATCGGTTCCCACTCCCGTCAGCGCACCGCAGTCAAATGATGCCGGGCGGCATTCATCGCTTCGAAGGTCGCAGATAAGATCATCTGCCACACCATCGTCGTCGCCACATAATATCTGATAGATTTCACCGTCGGAGGTCCGCCCCCGGCATCTCGAACCGCTGGAAGCAACGCATAAGGCCCGGTCGCCGTCGGTGATGCACTCACCGCCGTGGCAGGGCTGAGTTGCATCGCTTGCGCAATCCCGGATGGCCCCGTCCTCACAGATGGAGACCACGCCGTCGCTGCAATCGGACTCATCACTATCGCCGTCGCCATCGTTATCTGCGTCACTTTCCCCGTCGCCATCTCCATCTGCGTCGCTATCCCCATCACCCTGCGCGACGTTCAAAGTCTCATGCTCGCTGTAGTCCCCACAGGCGCTGAGCCCGACAATCAAAAGACAGGCAAAAACTATCCAATAACGCATCGCTCTACTCCAAGTTCCAGGGACAAAAGTGATCGGCAGATTTAGAATAGAAAATCGCCCGTATTGTTGGAGCATACATCCCATCCGAGATCAGCACCACACTGCCACTGAAGATGCTCGAGCGCAGTGCCGACAGCCACCGGTTATACTTGTGCTGCCTCCCGCAGTTAGTTCTAATACCGACTTTGACCGCTCTCGCCGAGGAAGCCCTCTAACTACCCCAATGATTGGTCCGACCTATGAACGAAGTTGCCGACAAACTCTATCTGGCCGTCGAAAAGATCTACTGGGCCGACACCCGCTCTCGAATGGTCATCGCCCTCTCCGATGCCCTCCCTGAATTGGAGAATATCGACAAAGACGAGTTCGACAACGACGCCGATAAAAAGACGTTTCGATATATCCGGGAGGTCGCCCGAGAATATGCCGACCTCCGGGTGGATTTCTCCTCAGACGTTCGAAACGAGGTTCGCGACGCCCTTCACCGCCTGCTGGATCTCTACAGGCGGCGGCGCTCGTAGGCTTTACTCCGCGGTCAGCACCACCGCATCCAGTGTGACGAATCCATTGAAATTCTTCGACCAGCAGTCTCGTCCGTGGCAGGCGGTTCCCAGAGTATTCTCAATATAAGCCTCTACGGGAATGGCCTCCCACTGATAGAGATTGGCGCTGCCCTCGGAGACCTCGGTGCAAAGGCGAACCACGATGGACTCCTCTTCTCGATTGACCTCCAGGGCGGCTTCGGTTTTGTCGTCAAAGGCATCGAAGAGATAGAAGTCCTCCTTTCCATAGCGCGTCTTGGACCAGTCGTTGCCGAAGAAGATCTCCTGCAATGGTAAAATACAGGCCGCGCCGTAATAGAAGCCTGAGCCCTTCATGGATTTCTTTCGCTCCAGAACGTCGGGGTACACAAGGGAGGGACGCTCCCGGGATGCGAATTGATTCCAGGAGATGGCATCGGTGTTCTGAGCCGTCAGCGGTTCATCGAGATCGGTTACCCGCTTTGATTTATCCCGGGTATAGGCGTGATATACGGAGAACCCGTCCATCTCGGAGTAGAGATTCTTGAGTGCCTGGGGCATCTCAAAGCCCAGTATCTCCTTTTCGACTCTGGCGATCAGTGAGTCCGAGGCCGGCTCCCCGAGATGGAAGTGAACCAGCTCGTTCATCTTGCGCGCGGACCGCAGCATCTTCTCCACCCGCGCGCGAGCGTTCTTCAGCGGTGGCCCGATAAGGGCTCGAAAATGCTCTCTGGTGATCACCGGGGTGTCGGTCTCCGGGGTCCGTGTGGGATAGAACTCGTCGACCTGCTTTACGAGCAGGACCCCGGCGTTTATCGCCGCTTTGCTGCCGGGATTGGCGAGCACCACGTCCCTTCGAAACTCCTCCTTTGGAGGAGGGCTGGAGGGATGAATCATCTGCACCTTAGCGCCCCGATTGTTGAGCACGGATCGCACGTAGGTGTGATGTCCGAAGACGTCAAATTGATCGTCGAGCCCCACGACAAGCTCTCCGGAATCGAGCTGCACGCGAAGTTCTTCTACCTCCGCCTCATCGAGATAGGTCACCGATATCGCGAGATTTCTTAGTATTGGGTGAGGGTCGTCCAGATCCCGAATCGCGTCAGCGAACTTCTCCCGAATATGCAGGTGCTCTTCGAGTTCGCGAACCGAGCTCAACCCCATATTCATCGTCTGATAATCGCTGGCACCGGACGTTCTATTGACTTCTTTGGAAGCCTCGACCACAGCGTCAATCACCGCCGGCGTGAGCGCAGCGCTTACCATCTTCCACCGCCCCGGCCTCTTGGCTTCAAAGAGTCCAAGAATGACCTCTTCGCTGATCTCGGTGGGCAACTCCCGCAAGAGTTCGACCTGATACTCTTCCAGCTTCATCGTCGGCCGGAAGAATTCTTGGAAGATTTCCAACTCCTCTCCGTCCAGTGTCTTGCCCTCCTGCAGACGGCGTCGGGCGATGAAACTTGCCGCCACCACCCGCCCGACGGGCCGGGAGACCGGCTTTGAGTAATCCTGAGGCTCGTCGCGACCGGCGACAATCAGCGCCACCAGCGTCTGAAGATCGTCTTCGTCGAAGTGCTCCAGACAAAACTCGATGGCCTCCACGGCGATGGCCGCCTGGTCCACATTGAGCACCCACTGGGCTCTCTGAGCTGGAGTGGCCTGGTCGTTGGCTGCGCTCCACCACACTCCAAAGGTGGTCTTTGCTCCCCGCTGTCCGCCGTGGGCGGCCAATTTCTTACCGAACGCTTCTTTCGCCTCGGAAAACGCCGCCACGGCGTCCTTGATAGTCCCCTTGCCGCAGCCTTTAACCGCGATATGTCGGGCGACCTGGTCGGCGACCTCCTCAGAGAGTTCGCTCCCCGAGATCAGTCCTCTGGCAGCCAGAGTATAAGAGAGACCGTTTTCCAACTCCTCGATCAACCCGCCGCGCTTGGAGGCAAAGAGTTCGGCCCCTTCCTCGAGTTTCGTTTCTACGACCGCTGCCAGCTTATAATCCCAGAACGGATCGCTGGCCTTTTCACCAAATTTACTCTCCCTCATATACCGGGCGTTATCGTCGTCGGAATCAAGCCAGTCGGAGAGGCTCTTCAAAAAGGTCCACAGGTCCTCGGGACCAAAGGCGTCCTCATCGGCTCCGCTCCAGAGCTTCCATTGTGCCTCCTCCCGGACCCGATCGGTGGCCCCCTCTCGAAGAGACTCCCATAGAAAATTTCCGATTTCGGCGTTGGAGAACTTCTCTCGCAATTGATTTCCGATCTGCCAGGCTGCGCCTTCGCCACTCATGATTTCTTCGAATTCTTGTCGACTCATTGGGACCTCCATTTATCCAGACAAATATTCAGCATCCAAAACGCGGATGATAGATTGAATCCCCACCGGATTCAATGGATTCGTTGGGTGGAGACATCCTTTTGTCGGGTATCCCCCTTGCAGCCCATGACACTTCATCTTATAGGTTCTGCCCTTCTCTCGTGACCCATCGTCGCGCACCACACGGAGCGACCCGCACCACACAGAGCGAATGCCAATGTCTGCACCTATGCCTCCCGAAAGCGACCTCTTTTTATCGGTCATCATCCCGGTGTACAACGACTTTGAAGGGCTTCGAGATACCCTGGAGTCACTGAATACTCAGGATGTGGGAGACGACGCCTTCGAGGTGATCGTCGCCGACAACGGTTCCACCGACGGCACCTGGCGAAAGGCGAAACAATACGCCCATAAGTCCCAGCAGCAGATCACCGTGGTGCAGGAAAAGCAGATTCAGAGCTCCTACGCTGCCAGAAATCGGGGCATCGAAGAGGCCCGGGGCGACGTCTTTTGCTTTCTCGACGCCGATATGGTCGCGCCATACGACTATATTCGACAGGTGAGCCAACGATTTACCGAAACCGACGTCGACTATCTTGCGGCCGACGTATTCATCACCACCGATTCATCGAGCCTGACCAGCATCTACAACTCGGTCACCGGATTCCCCGTGGCCCGCTATCTGGAGCGCGGCCACTATGCCCCGACCTGCTGCTTATCGGTTCGCCGCGACGTCGTCGAGAGCCTTGGAAATTTCGACTCCCGTCTGGAGTCCGGCGGCGATATGGAGTTTGGCCAGCGGGTCCATGCCGCCGGCCTGGTGCAGGCATTTGCCCCGGACGTCACCCTCCACCATCCCCCGCGTCGAACCTTTGCGTCGTTGATGAACAAACAAAAGCGAATCGGCCGCGGCCACGCCCAGCTCACCTTCTACTACCCCGCCCGCTACTCGCTGCTCGCTCAATTATACGTCAAGACCACTCGGTACTTTCTCCCCGGAAACCCGGCCTCGATTCACACCCAATGCCAACAACGGGAGCTCGACGTCGACTTCCCCACCGCCTTCGCCATTTCCACCCTCCAGATACCACTGGCCTGGGCAGGATTGCTTGCCTACCTGAACGAAACCAGACGCTTGCTGCTCCAAAACGAAAGATAACCAACGCCCATCAAGCGCTGACCAACTTCGATCACTTCAAAACAACTTCCCGGTCGAGTTCGACACTCTTCGACCACCGAATTTCGACTTCCACATCGATTATCGGTGAGCCCGCCTCCTCGTAGATAACTCTGAAGGTAATTTTCGGCGACTTCGGTCACATCGAGGTCAGCGTCCGGTTGTTCTTCGAAGATAAGTGTCGCTCAAAACGCATTGACCGACGTTCCGAAACGGGTGCCGATCATCTCGATCAACCTCCGGTTGAGCTCTCGAACCGAAAAATGCTCCTCCACCGTCGCCCTCCCCTGACGTCCGAACTCCTCCCAACCCCGGGGATCCCCCACCAACCTTCGCA
>SKNI01000745.1 GCA_007120615.1 Myxococcales bacterium
AGGCGCGCCTGCAAGCCCTCGGTGCCGTCGTGACCTCCAGCGTGAGCGGAACTACGGATATCGTAATCGCCGGCTCCCGGGCCGGATCCACCGTGGCTAAGGCCAAAAAGCGGGGACTTCCCGTGCTCGATGCCGATGATCTGATGGCCATTCTGGAGGGCGCGCCCCTCTCCGAGATTCTCGGCGCGTCTGGCGATGATGACACCGCCCACAAGCCTGCCGGGGAGCTGTCTTTTCCCACCGTTTTCGATCCGCCCCGAGATGGAAATTATCAGCAATTTTACGAGAGCGGAGAGCTTCAAAAGGAGGGCCGCTACGCCAATGGCCTTCCGGTAGGCCTATGGACCGGTTTTTATAAAAACGGCCAGAAGAAGTGGGAAGTTACTTACGAGGACGGGCTTCGCGACGGGACCGCCCAGGGCTGGTTTGAGGACGGAACACTGAAATATGAAGGTCAGTGGTCGATGGATAAGCAGTCCAACGCCTGGAATTGGTGGCACGAAAACGGAGCCTATCGGTCAACTTATCATTATGACGAGGATGGCAAAAAACACGGGGAATATGTCTGGGATGGAGATGACGGCCAGCCCCGAGGACGCGGCGAATTCTGGCACGATAAACGACACGGACAATGGACCTGGTGGTCGACCAAGACCCACGAGAAGGTCATCCGGGGGCATTTTCAGGGGATGCTGCACGGCGAAGATGCGGCCTGGTTTGACGGCGGTCAGCTGGCCTACCAGCGAAATTACGATAAATCATATAGAGACGGCCGGGAGGTGGAGTTTTACCCCGATGGAAGTCCGAAACTCGAGGCGAACCGGATGGATCGGTATCCCGTCGGGATCCATCGAAGCTGGGATGAAGAGGGCAAGGAAACGGTGGTGCACTACGTGGATGGTCTTGCGAAAGAGCTGGCCGAAGACGAAGCGCTGATGAAGAAGACCGCCAAGAAGATCGCAAAAGCCTCCTCCTCTTTTAAAAAGACCGACGCTCTCCGTGACGCCGCCGAGTATTCGGGCCGTGCTCCGTTCCTGATCCAGATGGTCCGCAAGGGTCATTTTGATATCGCCGCCGACGTCGACCTCTGGGAAATCTACGCCGAGGGACAGACTCTCCTCTCCACCGAGGAGGTCATCGACCTCCTTAAAAACGCGGAGGTCCCGGACCACGGTTTTCATATCCCGGGGTGGCCGGAACCGCTGGATAAGATCGTATTGCACGCTTATAAAAAAGATCCCGAGCCCTTTGAGGCTATAGTCGAGGAGCTGCCCCAGGCCTTTAAATTGGGGGTAGCCTTTGTGATGGCTCGGTTCGGAAAGGACATCTCTTCTGTGATCGACGATCAGGCCGAGCTCTTCGCCCGAAAGCACTTCGACCATGAATTCAGCACCCGTCTGCCGTGGGTCAATGACGACAAAGAGATCGAGACCATCGATATCCGGGACGGCCAGATCCTCAACGAAAATTGCCAGCGATTTCTGGAGTTATTTACCACGCGAGAGCGCTTCACCCGGGCGCTCCTCGACTGCCTGCTGGAGAAAGCTCAAGAGTCCTCGCCGCGGTTCTGGTATCCCAACTTCAGTTGGGCTATTGAGGCTGCCAACCTCGAAGAAATGAGCCTGCTGTTAAAGGGTTCTCCCGACGTAGACGCCGTAGAGAAGATCTTCTTTGATTGGCGCTCCGATAGCGCCGAAGACATCGCTACGATGGCCCTCAAACCCGACGGAAGGGGTCGAATTCAGCAAAATGTAGTGGCCGCGGCAATCG
Source organism: Myxococcales bacterium (assembly GCA_007120615.1). Lineage (GTDB taxonomy): Bacteria > Myxococcota_A > Bradymonadia > Bradymonadales > Bradymonadaceae > SKNI01. Next base: position 1,771 of record SKNI01000745.1, read on the forward strand.
TAGCGTTTGCCGAGCAAGAAAAGCCCGTCGATCCACGCCTGATCGACGCCTTTGAACTCGAGGTTAAGAGCCCGTCCTTACGCTGGGTCGACGAGGGAATCCGCAAATTCGAAACCGAGGACCACAAAACCGATCTGGCCATGATCGACAGGGCTACTTCCTATGCAGATCCGACCACTTCATTTGGAAAATCAAGCCTCATCTTTCGAGCGATGGAAGCCCTTCCCCCAGAAGCACAGCGAAAGCTCATCGAAGAGAAGCTCCAAGCTCCATACGGAAGCGGGCCGGATGCCGCCTCCTTTCTCTATCTCGTCGACGACCAGAGTCTCTGGGAGAGATGCATCGAAGCCTGCATGGAGTCGAAATATGAGCGAGACGCCGCTATTTTCGGACTCGGCGGCCTTCCCGCCTCGGCGCTGCCCCTTCTCGTCGACGCTCACAAGCGCGCCGGCAACAAAGAGAAGAAAACCTTCTTCCACCAGGCCATCCTGGTGATGATGGCCCGACTCTCCGACATCGAGGAAGAATGGGATCCGGAATTCGATATGTTCATCGACTTTGGCTTCGTAAAGAAGAGATATGACTACGACAAATTCGCATCTCTCCTGATGAAGATCGTGTACCGGCTTCCCAGGGAGCGGGCCGTCGCCGTACTCCGCCGGGGGCTGGAGAAACCCTCTACCTTCGGCCGGGCTTTCAAACTCCTCGCCAGTCATCCCGACCAGGAGTTGACCGAATTTGCGTTCACCCAACTTCTGGAGCGCGAGGACAGCCTCTCCAACGACGATCAGCGATCCATCGGCGATGGGTTGAAGTTCATGCCCGAGGTGCGCCCCTGGATCAAATTCATGCTCCGTCAGGGCGGCGGAAGTCATCTCACCTCGCAGATGGAAGCGGCCGTCGGTGGCCGCGATAAATTTGCCGAGATCAAAGAAGAGCTGGAGAACGAAGGCGTACAAGCCGCCAAAGAACTCGACGCCATCGACAAATTGAAGCTGCTCGCCGAAAAAGCGGGCGGCAAAGGCCAGACCCTCTACCTCCTTCGTCGTCTCGATGAAGCCCCCGACAATCCCGGGCTCAACCTCATCGGAGGCCTCCCGCCAGGCGTGGGAAGCGACCGCTGGCCGCGCTTCAACGACGAGCCTATGGCCCATCTCTTCACCCTCGACCTGGAGACCATGCCGGCCCTCAAAGCCCAATATTCCAGCTCCCGGACCATCTCGGTCTTCTGTCATCAGCCCTCCTATAACGAGGCCTGGGAGGCGGGGAATGCCCAGACGGCGATCCTCTTCAGTACCCAGGAGCAGGTAGACGCCGACGAGCTGGAACTCCCCGAAGAGCTCCCCGACAGCGACCCGCGATGGTTCGAGCCAGTGGCCATCGAAGTCGACCCCGGTATCTTCTTCCAGCCCGACAGCGAACTCTATAAAAAGATCTACGCCGCCCATGCCCGGGTTCTGGGAGAGCCGATCTGGCTGCAGAGCGAGGAGCATTGGGGCCGGTTAATCCTGCAATTCGACGAGGCCTTTGCCCACGTCAACCTCGGCGATATGGGCGTGATGTATGTCTTTGACGACACCGCCTTCTGGCAATGTCATTGACAGCGAGAGCCTTCTTCGACGCGGGTCATCTCAAAATAATTGCGCGACTTATCATCGTCGCGCTTCAGCGATGGCTCCCGGTTGAGAAGGGATCGACTGGCCGCCACCACTCGCTGCTCAGAATGCCACTGGATGTGGCCTTCGATGTGGTTGTCGTCTTCGATGGGCCCGCTCAAATAGTCCCAGCCCCGCTGGATGACATAGACCTCGCCACTGACCAATCCGCTGACCGTAACCGTAAAGCCCGGATTGCCGTCGTTATCCTGGTCGGTGATCCGGGGGTCGGAGCGATCCTCGGGCAACGTCTCATATTCCAGGTCCCTGAGCCGAACCCCTTGCGCGCTATATTGGCGATAGACCACGAACTCAAATGTGCCGTCTTTTTCTCGAATCATCGCCGGCCGCACCACCACGCCCAGGCTCCCCACAAAGGCATCGGATAGCGACGTTTTCACCACCGGATTGGTGCTATTCATCTCCACCGAGCAGGTGTGGACGCTGATCTCCAGGTTTTTTCCCTCTTGCTCGATCTCGAGGATCAACCGGGAAGTGGTGGAGGTTCGAAAACCACCGATCGGACCGATGCGACTATTCATGGTCGCCACGGTGATGCCCGACCAGGTTCCCGCCAGGTCGGGGATCGCTGGCTCTGCGGCTGCTGCTGAACTCGTCAGCAGAGAGCAGGTAAGGAGTAATGAGAATATACGAGCGGGCCACTTCATAAACGGAGTTCCAGATCTCAAGTCTTTCTGCTTCCAATATCACAGACTTGTTGCCGGACGCATAATAAGACCCCCGCCTCGGGTTGTCGATGGGCTCCGCTTTCGTGCACGCTCAACACGCTCAACACCGACTTCCGATCGCACTGCGGCAAGCGGAGGAGAAACGGACAATGATGAGTCCGGCGAGTCCGGAGCATCGGGCGAAGCGTACGACGCCCTGCCCGTGGCCATCGCCTCCCGTGCAGGGTGTGCGCTGAACGAAGACTGTGCTGCCGGGCTCTATTGCTTTCAGGGCTATTGCGCCTCGGAATGCACCGAAGATGCCGACTGCAACCAGGGAACCTGCACCGAGCGCGGCCAATGCCTGGCGGCGGGTGCAATCTCGCTCAGTGCTGAGGATGTTGACCTCGACGAGTTGACGATCATGAATAGCCCGGAGACCGTCTTTGAGATCCAGCCGGGCCAACAGGAGATCGTCTTCGAGATGGAGCTCGACGAGCCCACGCCGAGCAATGGCTTTCGATACCGCGTCGATCGCAGCGACGACCCGGATTCGGCGGAGAAGATCAAACGCACCGCGGGAGATACGCGCTCCGTTGAAATCGCGATCCCCGTCGGGCAGGCAGATCCCGACCTGGAAGACGGCCGTCTGGTGTACGTGAAGTTATTTACCCCCCTGGGCAATTACGATCTGGCTCTTCTTCCCCAGCATGCATTCGCCGGAAGTTACGTCGGCACCGCCCGGGTCAACGCCTTCGGAAGCACGGGCTTGCCCATCCAGATGCAGGTGGTCACCGAGCCCGCCGACGCCAGCCTGGCCCAGGCCGAGCGCGCGCTCCTGATTTTGCCGGTGGGCGACGAATTTGTATTTTCACCGTTCGCCTCGGACGGCTCCGTAGATTATGTCGCTCGTGAACTCGAATACGATGAGTTCGTGGGCCGTTGGGTTGCCACCTTCGGGATGTCTTTTGACCTCAGCAATAGCTCGATCATCACGCCGAGCAACGACGAACAGATCCGCCGCTCCATGCGCTTCGAGCTCATGCAGGGCGATGGCACAACGATCATCGGTGACTTCACCGATCGCTGGTCGGGCCTCTACGAGGTGCGAAGCTCCAGTGGCGTGACCCGTCTCGAAGACGTGATCTTCAACGGTGAGATCGAGGCCGATCGCGTCGACCAGGCCCCCCACTTCAACGAGTTTGAGATCCGCGAGCATGAGCAGGCCGACCCGCAACTCTTGCCAGCGCCGCCCCTCGATACCTGTAGCACTGTGGACTTCACCGAATTTACCGCCGTCGATCTCGACGAGACCACCTACGACTGCGCAGAAATCGCCGACGCCGACGACTTCGCTCTGGCCGACGCCTCCGAACAAGCCTCCTGCGCGGTGACCGCATCGGTGAGTTCTCTCGATGGCGACACCACCGGCGGGCAGCTTCGCGCCTTTCTCGACGATGACATACCCAACCCCGGCGGGCAGAGCTTTGAGGAATTTCTCGACGCCTGCGCCGAGGACTCCGACGCCACCTGCCAGCCCAGCGACGAGGTATTATGCGCCCGTCAACTCATCGCCCACTCCTATCGCAATCAGGGCCAGCAATCCTCCTATCTCGCTGATCTGGCCAGCCACTACCAGGAGCTGACCCGCGAGGCCTACCTGGGACAACAATTGAGCGCCTTCGGTGCCGACGCCACCCTTCGCCTCCAATGGCTGGAGACCACTGACTACCCGGCAGTGGTGACCTCAGCGGTCAAAAACCTCAACGAACAACTCCTCGACGAGTGGCGCCAGAAGGTGCTCGAAGCCCACCTCGATGTGCTCGAAGGCCAACTCGATGCCAGCGGACTGGCTGTGTTGTCTCGTCAGGTCAGTGACGAAGGGGCCGCCGATGTGCGCGAGCAGCTCCTGAGCGAGATGACTCAGGGCTGGCGGGGCGCAATGGAAGCGCTGACCCTGGCCAGCTCCCGGTGGCATACGCTCTTGCAGGGCGAGGCCCAACGCGCCGAGAAGACCGCCTTTGTTTCATCGCGCATGTTCGATCTCTATCTGGCCGCCGGAATCCTTCGAAATCTCAACCGTGCCGCCGGTGCCGGCTACCTCTCGGCCCGACTGGCCGGGGGCTTTGCAACGCTCCTGCGTCGTCTGGAGATGCTCTCCATGCCCTTCGATCATCTGGTCTACGCCCGCGACGCCGAGGTGGTGGTCAACACCTCCGTCGATCCCACCTCCGACAATAATACTCTTCTGGGCGAGCGCGAAGATGATGCCTTCTCCGAGATCGAACGGGCCCACGAGGGAGTCGGCCGCGTCCTCGAACAGGCCCGTGCCGAAGCTCTCAACGCAGAACAGCTCGGCAATCGAATGGACAACGAGATCAACGATCTCCGCGACGAACTCGTCGAGCTCTGCGGGATGCCCGTGGGATGTACCGCCGACACCTTCCGAAGCGATCCCCAGTGCCAGGTGCGCGTGGACGTCGGCAAATGCGGCTTCAGCATCGACAAGGCCACCGACGACATCACCGGATTTGGGCCCGGCCAACAGAGCGTCTCCCAGGCCGGACGGGCCCTTCTCGATGTCACCGAGGCCGCTCAAAATATCAGCATCGCCGACGATGAGCAGCGATCCCTGGTCGAGCGCACTCAACTGGAGCTGGCCGAGTTGACCGCCTTCGCAACCACCATCGAAGAGTGGAACCGGACCCGACTGGATGCCGTCTCCGCCCTCCAGCAAAACCTCGCCCAGCGCGACAGCCTGCGAAACGAGAGGGTCAAAGAGATCTACGACAACCTCGCCGAGCGCGCCGATATGCGCCGCGACGGTATTGAGAGCGCCCAGCAGACCTTTCAGGAGTGGAACCAGATTCGCTACGACAACGCCACCACCGATATCGGACTTATGGTGGCGGCCAACTCCGCCCGCGAGACCGCCTCCTCCCTTCGAAATATCGCCCAGGGGGTCAAGGACTTCGGCGAGGCCAGTGCAAAGGGCCTCCCAACAGCGGTGGGAACCAGCAATGACGTCTCAGCC
>SKNI01000257.1 GCA_007120615.1 Myxococcales bacterium
CCAAACTCGTGGAGCGAAAATTCCAGATGGCCCGCGACATCCTTGGCGCTCATCTTCAGACCAGCGAGACCCTTCGGGAGCGAGTACTATTTTACCACTCTGTGGTCGAAGATCTGATTCCTCGGGTCAGCCGCGAGCAACACGCCGAGTTTTTCTCTCTTCGACGCGACGAAAATTGGCAGGATGCCTTCGATGCGTTTCGAAACGCCGCCGATCAGGTACGGCTTACGGTTGAGGATCGAATCGAGACCGTCACATCCCTTCCGGACCGGATCCTCTCGGTGGCGGTATTGTTGTGGATTTTCGGCTTGTTGTGGCGCTGTCTTCTCTTTCCCGTTGCCTTCTTTGTCGGCCGTGAATACAGCCCTCGAATGGTGCGCTTCGTCACCGAAACCCTGCTCCGGCGACGATTCTTTCGTCGTCACGCCGCCTTCACCATTAAGGGTGGTGAAATTCTGGGAGCCATGGTCAAGCCGGCAATGATCTTTATTGCCACGATCGTGGTCATCGAATTTGCCGCTGCCGCCTGGGCCGAACTCTATCTCTTTCGATGGGGAATTAACGCCATCTTCATCTATTGGATGTTGATGATCGCGGTGAAACTTCTGGTCCTCCCGCGTGGATATCGAGAAGGAGACGACCCTGATTACGCTGATGATGGCGATGACCCCGACTCCGATCAACCGTCCAGCCAGATCGTCGACCTTATCAAATTAGAACTCTCTCGAGCTACCAAGATTGTCATCAGCACCCGAGTGATTCTCATTTTTTGGTTATTTTCCTTCTACGTGCCTGCTCTGGTTCTGCACGCCACCGGCCATAATGTGGTCTGGCGCATCGTCGACCGCCTCGCGGTATGGGGACTTCTGGCGGTGGTGTACGTCGTTTTGAGCACCTGGCGTGATGATATTTCTGACATCTTCGCCCGACTGGCCTCCGAGAAGATGCCTCGCTCCGTGGCCTTCGTAAAAGCCCACAAACACCGTCCCTGGGGCGTGCTCTTGATCGGACTCGCTTCCGTCTACGTGACCGGTCGCGAACTCGCTCGCGTTGGCCGATCCTATTTTGTCGAAACCGAGTGGAATCGACGCCTTGCAAACTTCTTTTTCCGTAAGCAAATCGAACTGCAGCAGCGCGACCGAGTGGAGGATGACCCTGAATTCGATTGCGGCATTCCAGACGACTATCGAGCTCTCTTTGCCGACCGGCCTCTGGTGGACGAGTCCTTTGCGCTGGAGCGAAATCATCTCGTGGAACGAATCGAAAAGAATTATGACCAGTGGCATCTCCGGCCTCGAAAGGGTGTGGTTGCCGTGGTCGCCGAGCAAGGTCTTGGCAAAACGACTCTTCTCAATCAAGTCTACAGCCGCTGGAATGCCCTCGATGATCGCCGGCTCTCTTTTTTGCAGCTCAACGATAAAATCAATGATACCTCGGAGGCATGTGAATTTCTGGCCTCTTTTTTGTGCATTGATTCCATCCCCGATGACCCCCGAGCCCTTGTTGAAGAGATACTTAAGATTCCTCCTCGAGTTCTCATCATTGATGATTGCCATCACTTCTTCCTCCGACAAATCGGGGGGTTTGAGGCCATTGATTTTTTCCTGAAGATTATCAACCGCACCGATCACCATCACTTCTGGCTTCTCTCCTTCAACAGCTATACCTGGTCCTACCTCAACCGAGTTCGATATCGGGGCCACTTCTTCAGCGAAGTGATCACCATAGATGGATGGAAGGAGAGTGAAATCCAGGACATGATCCGTAGGCGAAACGATCTGGACGACCTTCCGATCAGTTTTACCGAGTTGGTCGTCGCCCATGACGAGGACCGAGATCAGAATTACGAGATCGTCCGCACTTCCAACGGCTATTTTCGCCTGCTGCACGAGTTCTCCCAGGGAAATCCCAGGGTCGCTTTGACCTTCTGGCTTCGCAGCTTGCGCCTGGATTCTACCTCCACTCTGCAGGTCGAACTTTTCCGACGACCCTCGTTACAAATCCTGAAATCCCTGAGTGATGACTATATCTTCGCCCTCGCGGCCATCGCCCAGCACGAGAGCCTTCGCCCCGATGAGTTGTCCACCATCATCCACGCCTACCACGGCGAGTGCGAAATGATCGTCGACTACCTGGCCAATAGTGACATCGTCCAGATCGATCCCGTATTCCAGCGCGCAAGCATTCGAGCTCTCTTTCTTCGCTCCGTGCTCAAAACACTTCAGGACGCCAATGTCCTCTATTCCTAAGCAGGGAGTGAAATAATGATGCTCCATATGAACCCAAATCTCACGATCATAGGCCAATCTACCGGTGATATGGAGGTTCTTGCCGAACGCGTCGATCTCTTGGATCTGACCAATATCATCACGGCTATTTTGATCATCGCCACCGCTGTCGTTGTCAGCCGTGTGGTCACCGCGACACTAGAGCGCCTCGGGGAGGGTCAGGCCACCCGCAGACTCCTCTTTATGAAGATCATGAGCTTTACCCGCTTGAGCATCTTCATCTTCGCGGCATACCTGATTTTAGCCACATTTATCGATTTTGAGGAGGACCGCACCGCTCTTCTGGGGCTTGGCGGGACCATGGCGGTAGCGATCGGATTCGCACTCAAGGATACTGCATCGAGTTTGATGGCCGGTATCCTCATTCTGGTAGATCAGCCCTTTCAGGTCGGCGACCGAATTACCTTTGGCGATTATTATGGAGAGGTCACCGAAATCGGGCTTCGTTCCGTGCGTATCTTCACCCTCGATCACGACGAAGTTTCCATCCCCAACAATCTATTCCTTACCGAATCGGTGGCCTCCAGTAACGCTGGTGCCCTTGTAAAACAGGTAAAATTTCGCTTCTATACTTCGATGACCTCCGACTTCGAGGTCGCCAAAAAGATTGTCTACGAAGCCTGTATTACTTCCAAATATGTCTACCTCGATGAGCCTGTCTCGATGCGAGTTCGAGATGAAATAACTACCCTGGCTTTTGCCACCCTTATTCAATGCAAGGCCTACGTAATTGACGTCCGACACGAACGGCGTTTTCTCTCCGATGTGATGGAGCGAGTCAAACCGGCCTTTCGACGTCATGGGATAAGCTACCCATATATGCGCGAATACTCTGTTTCCGACGACGAATGGCGAGACTTCGAGCTCTCTCCGATGCCCGAGAGAAGCAGTCCTCCGATGTTGAATCAAAAGGTATTATTGGAGCGAGCTCCCGGCGCCAATACGCCCCCCCCGCATCAGGACAGTCCGGCCACTGATGGAAACGTCAACGGATCCAAATGATCGCCAATAATCCGATAATTTATCCGCGACTTCATCTGGTTATTTCCCTGGCGCTCGTCTTCACCGCCGGGTTCGTGGGATGCATTCAAGATCCTGAATCCTATCAAACTCTAGTCCCCGATGATCTCGATCTCTCCCGCCCTGACGACACCGGCCCTGATGACGCCGACCTCGAAGATATTGACACCGACGGCCCCTGCTCCGGTTGCATACCCGGAGCTCGCTGCATCGACGAAGAATGTGTGGTCCCCGAGAGTTGTCACCACATCGAGCAGCTTGGCCTCCAGGGCGAGACGGGCTTTCACCTCATTGACCCACCACAAAACCAGGGCGAACCGGTGGTCGCGTATTGCGATTTTGAGGCTGATCGGGGCGCGGGCTACACAATGATCCGTCTCGAGAGTGAAGACCTCGGAGTCGACCCGAATGACTACCGCGCTGCCTGTGACGAGATTGGCATGGAGCTCATCGTCCCGCGAACACGAGTTCACGCTCAAGCTATCCTCGACTTCAACGACAACGCCCCTCCCAATATCGTGGGCGTTTACCCGCGGCAGGACGGCGCTGATGGCCTTCACGACTGGAAGGGACAGTGTCAGGGCAATCCCTGCTCCTTTTATATCGACGACTCCAACTCGCCGGGATGCGGAGCCGAATTCGCCCCGACTCAGCAAGAAACCACCCACATTCCCCTGGTCCGCAGCGAGGACGGCTGCTTCTTCGGTGCCTGGGAGCACGGCACCACCGACGTTCCCATCCAGGGTTCGGTGATCTGTTCACCCAACGACGCCGGGCCTTCCTTTCAGCCGACCTGCTCCGAATACCGCCTTCACGACTCCGTTATGAACGCCGGCCCCGCCGGGATAAGCGGCCTCTACACCCTCACAGATAGTAACGGTGACCTCTTTCAAACCTACTGTGAGATGCGACTCCACGACGGGGGATGGACCCTGATCGCCGTCAACGGCACCGACGGCCGCCCCGAAAACTTTGCCGAAAACGCCTACCCCCGCCCCGGCGCCAGCCGTTACGGCGACCTCGCCACCATGGACTCCGACGTCCTGGCCATTAAAAACGGGGCCGAACAGGCCTCCAACTTCAGCATCTCTGGTGCCCGACTCTATGATCTCTCCGACCGTCAGTTTCTGGCCTTCGTCGGTGGGAATACCACCGATTATATCACGGGCCAACTCCCGGAAGGCTGTAATTTCTTCGACGGCGAAGGGATCTGCCCCCACGACACCTTCACTGGAATTACCGTCTATCACTCCGACGGATCCATCCTCACCGAAGACGCCCAGGCTTGCACCACCGGGGCCGGGCAAATCGAAGGTGATATCTATAACGAATTTGGTCTTCACCTGATCGAAGGCCCCGCCACCTCTACCGAGTTATATCACTGCGCCAACGGCTCCACGAATATTGGAAATAGCGACAATATCGGCCGCCTTTATACGACCTTCGAAAGCTCGGGTGGCGCCTACTGGGATCAGGGAGTCTTACATTATTGGAATCCCGAAGGGGCTCTTCGGCAGCCTGGGTTTTTGCTCATTCGCTGATCTTCGCAGAACAAAAAATCATCCAAGAACGATAAAAGCCGGCCTCCTCCCATATGGAAAAGACCGGCAGTTGACAGTTCAATTCGTAATTACTGCGGCTGCAAGGCAATAACCTGTTGAGCCGACTGGGATGGATTTACTTGTCCAACCTGCAGACATTGCTCGTTGGCAATCTCTCCATCGGTGATCGGGCCCTGACCTACACAAAGCGTCAGGTTAAGATCGACATTCTCCATCTCAAATACGTCGGTGCATTCCTCGACATCGTCTTCTACGTAATAGGTTCCGTCCCAGGGGAAGACGTGGAAGTCACCATCTGGCACCTCAACCGCAGAAGGAGTGAAGACCTCACAGTCAAATTCCGCGCCGCCATCACAATTGGGCATCAGGCAATTGGAAGAGTGCCGAATCTCGGCAGCGGCATCGGCGGGATTAGAGAGTCGTACCCAGTCACCGGCTTCAATATCTTCGGTCGCTTCCTGAAAATTGAGGGTCGCGCCAAACCGATTGTCGGCAATGATATCCAGATGTCCCTGCAGGTCGCCGTAGTCTCCGGGTTCAAATTCGTTATCTCCGTCGGGATCTGCATCGCCGTCGGGATCTGCGTCTCCGTCGGGATCTGCATCGCCGTCGGGATCTGCGTCGCCGTCGGGATCTGCATCGCCGTCGGGATCTGCGTCGCCGTCAGGGTCGGAATCTCCGTCGGGGTCGGCGTCACCGGGACGGACACCATCGCCGTCTGCTTCGGCATTGGTACCGTTGTCATCATCACCACAGGCCAGGGGGCCGGCCATCAGGCTGACCGACAAAATGCAAAGAAGCACGAAAAACCGTCGCATAAATTCTCCAATTCAGAGGGGAAATGTTCTCACTCTACTCATCTCGCTGAGATTGAGTCGCAGAAGCGCGACCATAATCCACCCCCCTCTAATTTTGCAAGCCTCCTCCCTTTAGCCTTTCATCAGGCGGATTTAGCTACATCCCGGTCGATAAATCCCCTCTCCTTCTCGCGAAATTATGCCCCTCAGGGCTCGGCAGCCCGCAGATAGTCCCGACACTGCCGACGCTGGGCGGCGTCAAAGGACGACGGAGGACCGGAGCAATCCAGGGCCAGCGCCGGCGAGCATAGAACTTCGGCATCGGCGGGCGCCTCCACCAATTTTCGGGCCAAGTTGCCCGTACGGTCCGCTTCCTGAAGGACCCGCTCGGGGTCGACCTCCGCCTCGATCCACTGTTCACCCATAGCGGAGACCACATCGGGTGTACCCAAAATGATCACCTGCCCCGGAAGTCCTCGGGCATAAGTATCTTTCCAACCCTGAGTGATGCCTTGCTCGGTGGTGTCACAGGTAGGCGGATTCAAAAACATCGCCGACGAGCCCCCGTAGAGGTTCATCACATCCCCGTCGAATGGATCCAGATCGTGGAGACAGTACGAGATCTTGATGCCGTCATCGGTCACACAATCAGCGGAGCGGGTATCGATATCGCGACACTCATCAACGGGCTCCACCAGGCTCATGCGAAACCAATTCATGAAGTGAATGTGGTTATGATCGTCGTAATACTCAAAGGTCCCGCTCTCCACCACGTGGCTCTCCTGGCTTCCATCACTCCAGGTGACATGCTGCAGTACCTCTCCCTCACCATCGTCTCCCGGAGTCGCCTGCAGATGCAGGGGACCTTGTCCTATATTGGCGGCCCCCAGCCGAACCCGCAGTCCTATCAATTCGTCTTCGGTACTCTCCTCCGGCAAGAGCGCGCATTGCCACTCATAGTCTTCCAGATCACGGGGATCCACAAAGAGGTTCGGATATTCGGGATGAGCCATCTCATCTTTCCACAACTCAAACTCGATTCGATGACATCCGCTGGCCGCAGAAGCCGGACAACTGGCCGGACAATCGCTATTTATAAAATCATCATGATTGCGATAAAATACCCCGGCCCGATAGCCGGTGTGCTCGATATAAAACCGGTACCACTGCCTCTCCTCCAGCGCTCCTCCCTGGACCTCGGTGCACAGACCCCCGTTGTCGCTGAGCTCGAAGTTGATCCCTCCCTGCGATCCGGCGTCGGTGGTCACCAGGAGATCGGGATCATCGAATCGAAACCCTTCCGTCCAGAACCAGGAATAATGGGCCCCTCCCGCAGGTGGCCAGGTGTAGATCCGAACCGCGGCCCCCTGGAGCAACTCTCCGGTGGCCGCATCACGGACCACACCCAAGGTGGAGTTGCCTTCGCTGCAGGGGCCGCAATCC
>SKNI01000725.1 GCA_007120615.1 Myxococcales bacterium
CAGCCCACAAGTTGACTCAATCCGGGGGTCTCGATAATTGCGAGCAATACGGCCAGCGAGCCGACGCTGGCGGCCCAGACCGGTGCGGTGGGTCTGGCAGTGGTCAGAGTCTGGCCCAGTTGACTGGTGACAACGGTGAGCAGCCCCACGGTGGAAGCGGTCTTTTTCTGGAAGGTGTGTTGAGCCAGAAACCAGGCGATATAGGCGGAGGTGCCGGTGATGGCGGCGCGCCACATGATATCTCGCTCCAGGGGTTTTCCGAGAGATTCTTCCGGTCCCTCGTGGAGGAGTTGGTCCGGTGAAACCTCGGGAGGTGGACGCAGAGCGATCGCCAGGGCGGGAGCGACGTCGGTAAAGAGATTGACCAGAAGAAGTTGGCGCGAATTTAAGGCCGGAGTGGTGCTGGTGACGCCGCTTGCGAGCATAAATCCGACCTCACCGATATTTCCACCGATGAGAATGGAGACGGCGTCGCGTACGGAGCGCCACATGCCTCGGCCCTCGACGACGGCGTCGACGATGGTCTCGAGTCGGGAATCGGTGACCACCAGATCGGCGGCGTCGCGAGCGGCTCGAGCGCTCTCCGAGCCCAGGGCAATTCCGACGTCGGCCAGTCGGATGGCGGCGGCATCATTGGCTCCGTCACCGGTCATGGCGACGACGCGACCTTCGGCCTGGAGGGCTTCGACGATGCGGACCTTATGAGCAGGGGTGGTACGGGCGATGACGGTGGTTTCGGGCAAGATAGCGGCAAGTTCCTCGTCGCTCATCGCGTCGATATCGTGACCCGAGAGAACCCCGTTGGAAGTGATCAGTCCGGCGTCGGTGGCGATGCGTTGAGCGGTGTTCGGGTGATCTCCGGTGAGCATCATTACGGAAACGCCGGCGGAGCGAAGGGCTTTGACCGCCTGTGCAGAGGTCGGTCGAAGGGGATCGCTAAGGGCCAGGAAGCCGTAAAAGGTCAATCCCGAGATGTCCTCCGGGCGAAGGGTTTCTTCGTCGTCGCCAGGAGTAAACCGTCGCTCGGCGACGGCGAGGATACGAAGGCCCTGGCCGGCGAGGTTGTGGGATATCTCCAGAAGTTCCTCGCGTCGAGCATTGCTGAGGCGTTTCCATTTTCCCTGTCGTCGTTGACCATGACAGCGAGACAGAATTGCTTCCGGTGAGCCTTTGACGGCCAATTTGTGCTCGGAGTCGAGATTCCCGATAACGGCGTGAAAGGCCAACTCCGACTTAAATGGAAGTTCTCGAGTCGGGCTCCAGGAGCCAGATTCAACTCCGGAATCTTCAGCGCCTTTGATGATGGCGCGATCGGTAGCGTGGTGGAGTTCGCCTTCTTCGGGGGGAGGGGGAGTGGCCCGAAGAGCGATGCTCAGAAGTTCGCGATGAGTGTCGCCGAAGTCTCTTTTGCCCACCGTACTATCGCCGTCGAAGACGCTGTGCAGTGTAAGGGTTCCTTCGGTGAGGGTGCCGGTCTTGTCGATGCAGAGTAGATCGGTGCGCCCCAGAGCTTCCATGGCGCGAGGGTTGTTGACCAGGACGTTTCGCTGAGAGAGTCGTCGCGACGCCGCAAGTTGGGCTGTCGTAGACAGAAGAGGGAGACCTTCGGGGACGGCGCTGACGGCGAGGTTTACAGCGGGGCCGACCAATTCCTGGAGCTTTTGGCGGCGCAGGATTCCCAGGCTCATGAGGATGCCGCCGCTGAGGCTGGCAAAGGGCAAGGATAGGTCGGTGAGGCTGGAGAGTCGGGCTTCGACGCCGTGGGGTCGGCCGAGGGCGGAGCTGGAGATGGAGTAAGCTTGCTGGGCTTCGGTTTCGTATCCGGTAGCGACGACGACGGCTTCGCAGGAGCCGGTGGCGATGGCAGTTCCTTCGTAGAGCATCGATGAGCGTTCCGCCGGCAGGGGCGAAAAGCTCGGAGAGCTACTTTTGGAAACCGGCAGGGACTCCCCGGTGAGGCTTGATTCATCGACCTCGAGGCGGTCGCTGGTGAGGATTCGACAATCGGCGGGGACCACGTCGCCAGCTTTCAGTTGGACGATATCTCCGGCGACCAGGTCCTCGTCGGTGACCATTTGGAGCTCCCCGTCGCGGCGGGTGGGAACGTGGTTGACGTCGCGACGGGCCATTTTTTCCATGGCCGCCTCAGAGTTAAAGCGCTCGATTCCTCCGATGAGGCCGTTGACGGCGATGACGGCACCGACGATGGAGGCGTCCATCACGGATCCGACCACCGCAGAGACGGCGGCGCCGGCAGCGAGCACTGGAGTCAGGGGATTGGAGAGTTCCTGTAGTATCGCCCCACCGAGACGTCGGGGAGAAGATAGAGGCTCTTCGCGGGGCTGTTTTCGATCTTCTACTTCTAGTTTGCTTAAGCCTTCTCTGGTGGTTTCCAGTCGCTCCAGAATATGGTCGACCCGCAGCCGGTGCCAGGGGGGGGGCGTGGAGGGAGAGGGTCGAAGACGCCGGCCCAGTTGAATGCCGCTGGCTGTGCCGTAAATCAGAGCCAGTATGGAGGCGGCGTTGACGGCGAGCATGACGCGACCGGGATGGGTTTTCTCAAGACCACGGATGGCGGAGAACGCTCCGATGCCGGCACCTGCGCCGGCGAGGGCAGCACTTTTCTCGGAGACGTTTCTGGCGACGGCCATCGCTTCGATCAAGAAGGTAGCGTCGTCGAGGTTGTCACCGGCGATGATATCGGCCATCCAGGGGATTTCTTTGCCCCGAGCGGTAAAGCCCATGCTGCAGTCGGCGGCGCCCAGTGCGGGGTGTGGCCCGTCACAGAAAAATGCGACGACTTGATAGTCGCGCTGAATATGACGGATGAATCTCTTGACGCTCTCGCCGGACTCCACGATCCGATCGGGGTGGAAGGTGGAGAGTCGATTGGGATTACCGGTGGCGATGATCAATTCCAGGTCAACGGAACGAACGGCTTCGATGAGCGCTTTACTCGCCGGGTTGGTCACGGAGCGAAGAGAGAAGACGGCGACGACTTCACCGGCCTTTGTGAGAGCGAGGAAATCTCCTCGTCTCTTTAAGGCGCTGATTCGCTCCTGCCACTGGTCGTCGAGGTCGAAATCCTGTGCCGGCCCGAGGGTCCAATCGCCTTGTTGTTGAAGGAGCTCCGGGGAGGTGGAGTCGAGCATCTCCTCCGCTCGCTGGTAAGCGATGACGGGATCGACATCGGTGCCGGTAATGATGCGATCGAGGGTCCATTGATCGGTGATGAGCAGGGAATCGTCGACGATAATACAGTCGATGCGATCGAGTCTGCGCAGAGCGTTCTTATTCATCACGATCAGGTCGCGATCGCTTAAGACCACGCCCAGGCTGGATGAGAAGGAGCCCCGGCCGAAACGAGCCGGTTTGGGCAGGGCGTCGAGAAGGGGTGTGATGGCGCGGTGGAGATCCTGAGTGTCGGCGAGGCCGACGATGAACCCTCCGAGAGACATATTCCAGGCGTCGTCGGCGTAGTGCTCGATGGGACCTTCGGGAATGGGAATGGGTCGGTGTCTCTCGGCGGTGCGGGGAGCGAAGGCTCGTTCCGGACGACTGCAGAGGTCGGCTTCCCGGCGGTTAAAACCCTGTCTGCGGGCTACGGCTTCCCGTAATTGGACGGCTTGATATCCCAGATCCACCAGCGGACTGATGGGACCGGAGCCCCAGCCCTGGATCAAAGGATTGGTAAGCCCGATTCCGGTGTTCGTAACCGATGAGCCGAGGCGTTGGGAGAGCGCTTTTCGGATGTGTGGAACGTTGTCGACGACGGACATCAGGGCCGCCAAGTCTACTCTTGCGCGCCCGGGAGTGCGCCGCAATGCCTTCATCATAAAGCCCGCCGAGGCTCCCAGGACATCGGCGCCCATCTGGGCGATATGGCGGGTGATGGGCTCGTCGTCGCCGGGGTGATCGACACGGTCTTCGGAAAATGGGCCGTCGGTAAAGTGATAGCGATGCTCGATGGTTTTGACGATCGCCAAAATATCTTCGAGATTGAGCAGGGTTTCATCCCAGGCGACGATCATACGACCCAGTGGACCGTTGGCGGTAGCCCAGTACACGCCGGACTCGGACTCCAGGGACTCCTGCAATGTAGCGGTGAAATCTGCGTATTCGTCGTCTTCCAGGTCGGGAAGCTCGATATGGGCTTTTCCGGGCTGGGCCCAGAGACGCCTTCGTACCACTCCAAATAGATTGGCCAGGGACTCCGTTCCCCGTGACGGTAACCAGTCGCTGAACTTCATCTACTGCCCTTCATTCTATTCACAATATCCCAAGAAATCTTGGTGAGGTGCTTCTAAAGTAGGAAGAATATACAGGAGAGTGAAAAAAGCAAACCTGGTGGCCCCCTGTCCTCCTGTCCGCATCGGGCGAAGAATTCGATCGCAGGCGGACAGGGGGAGAAAAGAAGGGTTTTAGAGGTCACAGACCATGGCGATATATCGAAGATTGCTCACCGGAGTTTTTCCGCGATAAACCGGCTCAAAATCATGAGTGCGGTAGAGCTCTCGGGCGACCTTGTGATGCTCGGGGACGTCGAGACGAACCCGGCGAAATCCCCCCTGGGTGGCCCGTCGGATGCAGTCTCTCATCAGATGATGGCTCAATCCCTGGCCCTGCATACGGGGAAGGACCCCGATTTTAGAGAGGTAGAAGTCGTTTTCCTCTACCGGGGCGAAGAGGTCCCGAAGGTCGTCCATTCGGGCTCGCAGCTCGGAGTAGCTATGCTCGCCCATCTCGCGGGCCAGATCGAGGAGGTCGGCCTGGCGACAGCCGGGGAGTTCTCGGCCGGCCAGAGAGATATATCCTCCGGTGATCCGATCGTCGGTGACCAGCAGGCGGGTCCGTTGGAGAGAGACCTCCGAAGACCGCCGCTGAAGCCAGCGAGCGATGGTAGAGTCGAGGTCAGTGCCGTCTAAGAAAATATCGTAATAGGGGCGACCGGCGTCGCGCACCCAGGGAATAATATCGTTGAGCTTACGGTCAATATTGGGAGTCTTATGTCCCCAGACGATTTGAAGTTGCGATGAATTTCGGTTCATGAACAGTCCTCCAGCTATGTCAGATTCCGTCATCGGACAAAATATCCAAAAACGGGCGGTAAGTAGTCGGAACAGGTTATCCTGAATGATTCAGGGTGAAGTGGAGGCGCCGAAGCGCTTACAGGAATTATCGTTGTTCAGGGCGGCGGGCACCTCCGGTGGAGCGTCGTGTAAGTAGGGCTTGCGGATCGCGATCTAGAATTTCGGTAGCGACGGCGACAAAGTCCCGGGCCCGGCAGGATTCAACGATTCCGGTGCCGAGTTCGGCGCGCTGCAATTCGCCACGTCCCATCAGGGCCCGTTGTACCGGGGCTAAGCACATTGCCGGTTCACGCCCGTCATCGCCGGCGTAGGTGTGAAAGCTGCGCATCTCGGCGTTTTCTCCGTCGATATAGCGGCCTCGACAGATCATCCACCGTCGGTAGGGAACGCCGACGCGCTCTTCAGCCCACCGAATCAGGCAGGTGGCCTCCACGGTACAGCCGAACATCAGGAGGAGGGCGTCGTAGTCGATGAGAGCATCAAAGGGACTGCCCTCGCCGAATGCGCTGGCCGTGTCGCGACCGGCGATGGTCTCGGCCAGGGGGCCTTCGGCGGCCAGAGAGTGGATGGCGTGAGAAGAGCGAAAAGAGTTGGGCAGAAGGCGCACGTACTCTGAGAAACTGCCCATACCCGTCGCCGGAGTGTGTTGTCTGTCGAAGGTCTCCCCGCGGCAAAATGCCCCGTGAAAAGTGGGGACTGCGATGGTGCCCTCGGGGCCGATGACCCTGCGAAGACTGGAGTAAAGACGGGAAGAGATTTCGGCCAGCGGTGTGTCTGCGATGCGGCCCGGGGCGTAGAGGGCAGTATGCACCAGAGCCAAAGAGCCCCGCCGAAGGCCGGTCGCCCTCAGCGCGCTGTCGAGACCATGTCGCGAATAAGTTTGCACGATCATTGCTCCTTGTTCTCCAGGAAACGTTGCATGGCGAGTCGGTCGATTTTCCCTCGTTCGTTTTGAGGTAGTTCGGACAGGCCGATGATGCGGTCGGGGACCATAGCGTTGGGAAGATGACGTCGACACCGGGCCAAAAGATGGCGCTGGTCGATGGGTTTTTCGGAGGCCACGAAGGCGACCAGTCCGTAGACCCCCGAGGGGTCGCGGGGCCAGGGCACGGCGGTGGCCATCTGGTGTCCGCAGGCGAGGCGAAGCGCGTGGTCGATTTCGGCCAGCTCCACCCGATGTCCCCGCAGTTGGATCTGGTCGTCGACGCGTCCCACAAAATGTAGTTGTCCCTTCTCGTCGACTTCTACGAAATCCCCGGTGCAAAACCAGAGACCCTCGCCCTGGGAGGGCAAAAAGATGAAGCGCTCCACCGAGGCCTGGCGATCATGAAAATAACTACGAGTGATCTGGGAGCCGGAGAGCACCAATTCGCCCTGTCCGCCGCGGCCGACGGGGTGGCCCGATTCGCCGAGGACCAACATCGACTGGTCGTCAAACATCTCTCCCAAGGGGACGACCCCGCGGCGGCATTCGGAGATGCTGTGAGGGGCGAATTGATAGGAGCTGATGGCGACGGTGGCTTCCGTGGGACCGTAGAGGTTAAGGATCGAGGAGTTGGGTGCAGCCCGGGCCCAGGCCTGTGCCACGTTGGCAGGCAGGGACTCGCCGCAAAAAAGAGAGCTTCGAAGGCTGGGGAAGGCGTCGGGGGTCAGTTGGCCGAGGCGCTCCATGGTCATGGCCACGGTGGGGACGCTGAACCAGCGAGTGATCTGGTGATGTCGAATAAAGGGCGCCGGGTTGCTGTGGTGAGACGGAAGCCAGGGAATCAGGGCGGCTCCGGCGGACCAGGTGGTGAAGAGGTCGTGGACCGAGAGATCAAAGGTCATCGGGAAGGTATGGGTGCACCGATCGTGGGGGGTAAGGGGGAACCTGCGAGCCGCATTCTGCAGATAAGCGTCGATATTTTTCTGATTGATGACCACCCCACGAGGGCTGCCTGTACTTCCGGAGGTGAAGAGCAAATAGGCCGGATCTCTATCGGTGGTCTCGGGAACGGTCAGATCCTGA
>SKNI01000188.1 GCA_007120615.1 Myxococcales bacterium
AACGACGCCGACCTCGCCGAAGAAGCGATCCGACAGGGTGATTTTCATCGGGCACGAAAAATCGCCGCCGATCATTACGCCTCGACCTCCAATCGCGGGCGGCTTCAGGAAGTCTTTGACCGAGCCGTCGCAGAGGATCCTTTTCTGCGACCTGCGCTTCAGACCATCGAACCCGACCTCCACGGCGACACCCTCCGGGCCCTCGGCGGAGGTGCATCGGTGACCCTTCGAATCACCGACGGAGGAGAAAACCGCTATGCCCTCAAACTCGACCGCGACGAATGGGAAGGCGGCTGGAGAGTCGAAGTGGCAGCCTACCTTCTCTGCGAGATATTACCCTGCGGATTCGATATTCCCATCAACGAACCGGCCCGGATCAGCAGAGAGGACTTCGATGAACTCTACGGCCGCGTCAACACCCCCCGACAAAACTCTTACGCCGAGCGTTTCGACGAATTGATCTGGCACGAGAAAGAAGGCCCTGACGGCGCCCAGCGAGAATACGTCTACGGAACGCTAAAGGAGTGGATCCCAAATTACGTCAACGTTCCCATCGAATATGTGGAGACCTGGGAGAAGTGGCTCGATATCAGCCAGGAGGAGAGCGTCCTCGACGAGAATTTCGACGAGTACCTGGCCCGAATTCGCCCCTATCAAAACGGTCGCTTCGCCCGGCGGGTTGCTCAAGAATACCACGAGGATTCCGCGCACCAGATGGCCCGACAGATCTCCAACCTCTCGGTCTTTGATTATCTAAGCGGAAACTTCGATCGCTATAGCGGAATCGAAGATTATTACGGGGTAAATAGCCACTTCGCCGACGGGCGATTTGTGGCCATCGACAACAGCGCTGCCTTTCAATTTCGCTCCCTCAACCGGATGGAACCCCGCCTGGCCCGTCTGCAACGATTTAGCCGGACGATGATCGACGGCGTTCGGCTGCTGAACCCCGAAACGATCAACCCCGTCTTATTTCCCGAAGCTGACGGCCGAGAAGCCGTTCGCCTGCGCACCTTCTGGATCCAGCGAGACAAACTCCTCGACCACGTCGATGCCCTGGTCGAGGAGCACGGCGAGGAAGCCGTCTACGCCTTTGAATAAAGCCCCAACACAATCAGCTTCACTCTAATAAATAAACTCTCGTCGCCCCCTGGGGCAGCCGAACACCAAAGCCCTCCTCGGCCAGACTGCCTCGCGCACGCTCTGTGCTAAGTCGGGAGCTATTGTCGCCTTCCTCGTCAAAGATCAGTCGCACCTCTACCCGAGATGATAACCCGGCATGTCCGTCCAATAAGCCTTCGGGGAGCCGAATCGACCCTTCTTCTTCTTCGGTGGCCCAGTTGGTGACCACCACCATGAGCTTTCCACCCTGTGGCTCATACCGAGCGAACGCGTAGAGACCCTCCGGATAATCACCGAACTCCCGGTTATAAAAATCCAGGCCGTAATAGCCCGGAGCCACCGCCAGCGGATGACCGCTCAGGTGCACCAGCCGTCGATAATATTCGTGAAGATCGCGCTGCCAGTCCTCGAGGCCACCGCCGTCGAAACGTCCCTCGTTATTCCAGGCCGACAATGCCGGCACTCTCCAATAATCAAAGATGGTACTTCGACCATCATCGCCGGAGAAACCACTTACCCCGGCGCCCTCTTCGCCAACCGTCTGTCCGTTATAGACCATGAGCGCACCCGGTCCGAAGAGATAGGTAATTGGCACGATATGGCGTCCCGCTTCCGCATCTCCATAGCCCGAATTGCCGGGATAGGTATTCTGCACCAGGGGAGATGCGATTCGCTTCTCGTCGTGATTCTCGGCATATCGAATATAGCGGGCTCTCATCTCATCGGAGACTGACGCAAAATAACTATCGAGTCCGTATTTATCGTTCTCCCCGATATAGATTCCCTTTAAACCATCATACATCCCGTCGTCGTAGACCACGTCAAAGCCGGCATCCACCAGGGCTTCCAGATTCTCGTAGGCCTCCGCTATGAAATAAGCCTCGGGAAACTCCTCTCGAGTTCGATCGATGATCCAATTCCACACCGGAGCGGGCACAAAATGAGCAAAATCAGCCCGAAACCCGTCGACCCCGAACTCTCCCATCCAATAGGCGATGACCTCGCGCATAAACTCCCAGGTCGACGGAATCGGATCGTAATGCTCGGCGCCGGTCATAAAATCCATGCCGTAATTGAGCTTCACCGTCTCATACCAGTCGTTCACCGATGGCGTATAAGAAGCGATATTATTGCCCGTTACCCGGGCGAAATTTCCCTCCGTGCCATCCTCCGGCGCAAAATGTCCGTCCATCCCCTCCCACTGCCAGTGAGAGTCCACCGTCGGCAGCACCAGCGGCTCGCCGCCGGGAAGATAAAAGAAATTATTCTGAGGAGAAAACTGCTGGTGTTGATCGTCATTGAGCCCAAGATCCAGCTCCGGACGCACCGTCGACCCGTAAGACCGCGCCACGTGATTGGGGACCAGATCGATGATGACCTTCATTCCGGCGTCGTGAATGCGCTCCACCAATTCGGCGAACTCCTGCAATCGCTCTTCGGGCTCATCGGCGTAATCGGGAGATACATCGAAATAATCGCGAACCGCAAAGAAACTCCCCGCCCGTCCTTTTAAGATATCCGGATCGTCGGCGGGCTCCCCGATATCGCTATAATCGGTGAGCGTGGCCTGCTGCAAAACCCCGGTCAGATAGACATCGGTGACCCCCATCGCTCGCAGTCGCCGAAGGGCAACCTCATCGATATCGGAGAACTTTCCGACGCCGTTTTCTTCAATCGAGCCATCTATAATATTGGCCCCATCTGTATTTCCAAAATGTCGCACGATCAATTGATAGAGGACCCGCCGCTCTTCTGCCTGACGCCAGGTCGTAAAGGATCGCGTCTCACTCCATCCCGCCGAGGAGTCATCGTGAATCCGAACTCGCCAGAAATAGGTGGCCTCCGGCGTCAACCCGACGAGAGGATAATCCAGCCCCCTCCATCCTCGCTCTCGGACCACCACGTCCGCAAACTCCTCATCTCTTGCGACGTCGACGTCGTAAACTTCCGCGCCCTCGGTGAGACTCCAGACCAGACTCACATCGGTGGAGAGTCCGCTGATTCCGTCTCCCGGATGGGTCAGCACGAGGTTCGACTGGTCCAGAATCTCTTCGATATCGCTCTCCCCTGTATCGTTGCTGGCATCCGGCGTATCCACAGGTTCTTCGCCTCTCGGACAGCCCCAAAGAACAAGAAGAAAAAAAACTACCCAGAAATAGCGACCCTTCATCATATACTCCGAGAGATATCCACACTGACTGTTGCAACCTGTTCAAAGGCAACATGGTTTCAGATCCCCTACATTTCGTCCATAGCTCTTGGAAAAATGGGTGTGATCCACGTTGATTGATCGGTAGAACGAGATTAAAAAGGAGCGGGGACGTCCCCGCTCCATAACTGCAGAAATTCAGGTACCCTCAGGGCTCAACTCCGAGCAGGCATCCCCGTCGAGGGGGGCCCCATTTTGATCGAGCCGTGGAATTCCGACTCGAAAACTGGCTCCTTCTCCGGGGCTACTTTCAAGAGAAATATCGCCCCCCATCTCTCGCAAAATTGCCCGACAAATATAGAGGCCCAATCCCGTTCCGTCGCCTACATTTCGGGTTGTAAAGAATGGGTCGAAGATCTGCTTTTTGGTCTCTTCGTCAATTCCTATCCCATCATCCTCGAACTCAATAAATTGATGGTCTCCGACGACACCACTTGTCACGATAATTCGTCCGAGTTTACCGGACTCCCCCACCGCAGCAGCTGCATTCATCAAGAGGTTTACAAATACCTGAGTCAGACGTGCTGGATTGGCCTGAACCCAGCCGAGGGATTCGCCTCGTCGTTGCACGCGAGCCCGGGTCTGGACCTCTCCCCGGCACACCGTCAGCGCATTTTGCAAACACTCCTCGGCATCGATCAGGGTTGCCCCTTCCCCGATTCCGGTAAAGGTGCGCATCCCCGCTACAATCGAGCGGATTCGCTCCACTCCTTCCATCGCATCGCTGAGCGCTTCTTCGATGACCCTGGTTACTGCCGACTGCTCTTTCTCCAACCGCTGATGCACAAATCGAACGTTGGACTGAACATAGGCCAACGGGTTGTTGATCTCATGCGCGATCCCGGCCGCCAGGGTTCCCACCGCCAGCATCCGGTCGGTAGACATCAGCCGAACCTGCATATTGCGGTACTCCGACATATCTCGAAAGACGATCACCATCTCGCTATCGCTTTGCTCGGAGGAAACACGGGTCAGCGTAAAGGAAACCGGCAATACTCCCTGCCCGCCGCAGTAGAAGTTATCATCATGGGATTGGACATCGGCTCCCACATTGAGCCCGTGCCACAGACAGCAGGTTTGCGGGCCGTCGCACACCTCCTCGGGATGAACCAACTCGTGAAAGCACTTCCCGATTACCTCGTCCGCCTCCACCTCCAATGTGGTCAATGCGGCCTTATTGATAAACGTTATCGCACCTCTTTCATCGACCGCCAGAGCGCCCTCACCGAGACTATTGGCCACGGTCTGCCCGATCGCGATGCGCTTTTTTAGCTGCGCGCCGTACTCCAGAGTCTCCGCGATTTCCCGTTGCTTTTGGCTCGCCAACTTATAACAGGCTGCCACCGCCAGCGCCCGAGACGCTAAATCAGCGGCAAAGCTCAGGTCAGCCTGTGTAAACACCTGCTCGGACTCCTCGGTCGCCACAAGGGTCAGCGTCCCCACAATTTCTTCTGTACTTCCGATGGGAACAATCAGCGCCGAGTGCACCGAATAGGCATTCTTTCGCTCCCCGCTCTCAGGTTCGTATACCTGAGGTTTTCCATCTCGACGAGCCTTCTCGCTCGTCTGCTTGAACGCACTTTGACTCAACAACCCTCGTAATACAGGCTCCTGGTCTCTCTGCTGATGCGAATATACCGCGGTATCTTGCTTCTGCCCGTCACCGTGGAATTCCAGCACCACGCCGTCGGCAATCTCTTTAACCAGTAGATTCGCAAAATTCTGAAGAATGGAGCCGGCATCGCCGGTATTGAGCAACAAGGAATCAAGAGCATGCCACAGCCGCTGGACCTTTTGATCTTTTTGAGCGACTTGATCGGTGGTCTCGATGGTAACTGCCTTGATTCTCATTGATACCTCTTACAGCGTACTACTTCGCTCAAAAACTAATTGATCTATCTATTTAATCTGCTTTGAGCAGGTGCCTGCCCAAACTCCCCGACCAACCGCGCCTAAGTTCTCTTATCTCCCATCATAAGTGTTGTTACCTCTCTTTGCAATCAACTGAATTACGTCAACCTTCGAGAGGCTCGATAAGCTCGGGACGATCGTTCTGGGGGCGATTTAACTCCCGACTCACCCCGTAGTAATCTACGGCGTCCTGGGGAAAGGCATCGACCATCGTCGCCAGATTCTCTCTGGCATGCTCGTCGTCAAATAACCACGAATCCCAATACTCTTCGGGAGCCCACACCGGCATGCGATCGTGCAAATGCTGCAGCGTCGGTGCGGCATCGGCGGTCAAGATCGTATAGGTCTCAGTCTCTTCGCCATTCTCGTCGGTCCATCGCTCCCAGAGTCCGGCAAACGCTCCCAGTTCTCCGCCCCCAAACGTCACTCGCATCGGCCACTTCTCCCCGTCTCGCTTGACCCATTCATAAAATCCGTCGGCCACCACCAGACACCGACGACTCTTAAAAGCATTTCGAAAAGAGGGCTTCGTCGCCGCCGTCTCCGAGCGGGCGTTGATCATGCGATAGCCGATCTTTTTCTCCTTGGCCCAGAATGGAATCAGGCCCCAGCGAAGACAATCCACCTTGCGACCGGCGCCATCGGCCCGGCGCACCACCGGTAGATGTTGTGAGGGTGCCGCGTTATATCGGGGCTCAAACCCGGCAATGGTCTCAACTTCGAACCGCTCTGCGATTGCAGCAGCGGTGTGGGTCACACTATAACGTCCGCACATCTTATGCTCCTCTTTCCGTTTATGACCTGCCTCACTATGACACTCCTTCCTCCTCGAGCAACAGCCGTCTTGCCCGTTCTGGCGATCTTAATCGCAATGACGTCCTGCGCCACACCGCGGACCTCCCCATCGTCTCCCGTCCCCGAACGATCCTGTTCCATGGTGGATGGAACCTACGAAAACCTGCCCCTTTGTACCGTCCTCGAAGGTGACCTGGTACTGGAGCGCCTCGACGGCCACAGGCTCCCTGATTTACAAGCCCTTCACACCATCAAAGGCTCCCTGACGATTCGACAAAGCTATGATCTCAAGACCCTGCAGGGGCTGGAAAACCTCGTCGAAATCCACGGCGACCTTCACCTGATCAATCTCCCCAGATTGACCACCGTGGAGCACCTGGGCTCGGGAGGACTGCAGGCACTCTACGGCGACCTTCATTTTGTGGAGGTGGGCATCGACGAGTGTCAGGCCTCTATTTTCCGGGCTCAAATCCAGACCCGTGGTGCTGCCTCCTCCGATACCTTTCTGGGCCTTATCGAGCATCCATCGGAATGCCAGTTGCCCGCCGCCAAAGAAAGGCTCGCCAACCCCCCGGTCGACGCCCTTCCCCCTTTCGATGAGATTCGCCGCGGCAACCTCCTGGAGGGCCTCCACCCCGAGTTGGCCGACCGAGCCCGCCTTCTCTACGCCCTGTTGGAGTCCGAGGGAATCGAGATCGTCTTCATCTCCGGCCACCGCCCTCACGACCCCAATTATCGACCCAATCGCAATGCGAGTTGGCATAATCTGGGGATGGCCTTTGATCTCAACATCGTGGGGCGAACTTACTCCGTTTACGACGAAGACGCCGATACCTGGGCCCGAATCGGCGAGGTCGCCACCGGTCTCGGTATGATCTGGGGGATTCGCTACGACGATATCTTTCATTTCGAATGGCACCCGGGCTATCACTCCCGCATTCGTGAGCACGAATTCGAAGAATTTCAACGCCTGGCCGGCTCTTCGCTGGAAGAGCACCAGAGAGTATGGCACCTCTTTGACTCGGACCGCGCCGATCCCGAC
>SKNI01000622.1 GCA_007120615.1 Myxococcales bacterium
CCCGTGGCCGTATTGTCGACGATGCAATCGGCGTCTTCCGGAGGGAAAACCTCGGTCGCGCCGTAGGAGTGAACGAAGGTCGCGTCGATCCCGCGATCCTCGATCCACTTTTTGGTCAATCGCTCATATTCGGAGGCCACCACCAGATGACGACCGGAGGGAAGTTTTCGGTCCGGCACCAGCTCTTCGGGCGCCGCCGCTACCAACTCCACCGGGTCCATCTCGGTGTCCAGGAGTTCCACCAGATCCACGCCCATCTCGGCTACCCAGTCGGCTCCGGCGAAGCCTATCTCTCGAGAGCCGGCGTGGAGCATCTCCACAATATTCTGAGGCTTTAATAATTTCGCCTCGATCCCTTTCATCGAGACCACAGGCCGGTAATTACGGCTCCCCATATGGATATCGATTCCGGCATCGGCCAATAATTTCAATACGCCATCTTGCATCCGCCCCTTCGGCAATCCCAGGCGCAGTGGATTCATACTCATACCAACTCCTGCATATGTCACAAATAACGTCCAACAACGGGGCCATAACAACAGAAAACGGCGGTGATCGCCACCGCCGTTTTCTGTTGGGTTGGTTCTCGGAGCGCGTACGTGGACGTCTTTCCATGGGACACATCGATCCGAGAACTTCCCTCCTATCTTTTGGCGCCGGGGACATCCCTGTCCTCGCAAGAGAAAAAGCGCTTTTTTTATTGGCGATAACAGGGATGTTATCGGCGCCAATGGCAGAGTTAGGGACGTCCGGGCGCCGGCGTTATTCCGATAACTCCCGAAGAGCGATCAGGTCGCGGCGGGCGGCTTTATCGCCGGGGTCTAGCTCCAGAATTCTCTTCAGGCAATCCACGAGGGCATCTACATTTCCCTGCATTCGAAAGGTGTCGGCCTTCTTGGAGTAAATCTGTATCGCGCTCTTCTGAGCGAAATTATCGATGGTCTCATCGCGGTAGGACCGCCGACTGCGGCGGTTGCTCAAGACCATATAGGCCTCTTCGATTTCGCGGCGGAGCTCCTCGATCTTATCGCCGACATTTCTTTGCACCTCCTGGGGAACATCCAATTTGGCGGTCAATTTATCGTAGCCCTCATCGATCTCTTTCTCATAGGCCGACCAATGAACGCCAAATAACTCGAAATAATTACTGCTCCGGAGTCGCAGATAGAGATCTTCAACCTCGGTCTCTTCCCAGCGGCGCTTGCTTTTTTTGCTGCGTTCCAAAAGGTCCAACTCGTCCAAGACCAACAGGGTCTGGATGGTCTTTCCCTGACTGAGGCTACTGACTCGATGGAGCTCCTCCAGAGACCAGGAGTCCGCCAGGAGGACCGACACAAATCGCTCCACGGCGGGGTCGAGGCCCATCTCCGAGATACTCACCGGCATCGGATCGATTCGCTTCAAAAGACTGCCGCTAAATTGAGCCTGTCGCTCTTTGAGTTCGGCCAGGGACAGAGAGCCGTATCTCTCATTTAAGAAAGACACGATCTCGGCCAATAACTTCGCCGACGACCGAAGCCGCTGCTCCGGTCGGCGCTGGAGCCGAAAAAGTTTCGCCTCTCCACGCTCGAACTTCCAGATCTGGTGAAGCAAAAAGATCAGGCGCGTCCGCACCGCCAAAAGAAGGTCCTCGTGGGTCATCGTCTGAAGATCTACGAGGGCCTCCCCGAGCGAGATTCCCTGCTCGGCTTTCATCTTTTGGGCGCGTTGAATCTCCTCGGCGGTGACTCTCTTGGCGGAGAGTAAGAGGCTCTCCAGAGTCTCCGATTCGGTAGGTCGCTCTTTTCGAATGTCGACCAGCTCTCCGTGATGAACCACGAGCTGAGTTCTTCCGTGAAGGGTCTTAAATTCCAGGACTCCGTACCCTTCGATGCCGGCAGCCTTTAATAAAATGGTGCTGATCGTGGTCGGAGTTACCTCCCACTGCTCCTCGACGGTTGTCTCGGCGATAAGGCCCACCTCCAGTACTCGCGGAGATTGTTGCGCGCGCACGGGCTGAGCCGACACGGGCTCGGCCGACGGCTGAGGACGTTGAGGCCTGGCTTCTCGCGGTGGAGGTCCGGGCATCATCGACGCCGACGACTCTTGATTGAGGGTCTCTTTTGCGATCTCCATCTTCTTGAGGAGTCTCTTTAACTCTCGTTTCTGCTCGATATCGGGAGGAAAGAGCTCCAGGGCCGATCCCTTCGTGGTATTCTGCACCACCCGTCCGTAGAGTTCGACTCGGTCGCGAAGACCCTTTGCGGCGATCAATACGGTCAGGTCTTTCATCTTCGGCGGAGGGGGATCTACTTCCACGAGCATGCCGCAGATCTCGGTGAGAATATCCCACTCCCTCTCGAGCGCCACAGACGAGCCATATTCAAGAGTCAGCACCGGACGGGGGCCCTGGGAGCAAAACGTACAGACTCGACTGTTCTCCCCGTCGAGATCGGCCAATAGCTCATGGAGTACGGTGACCATCTCCTCTTCACCGAGCGCGCTGGATCCCTCCGCAATCGTCTGGGTCAACGCCGTCAATACCTGACGACGGATATGAGCTTTGGTTACGTCCATGAAGTGGTCCGGCGAGTTTCGTTTGGCTGATATCACCTTATAACGAAGTCAACAGTTTTTTACAATAGCGCTCGAAGCTCGGACGTTCATGCTCCGGGCCACGCAAAGGTTACGGAATTTTGCGCCCGAAGCGTCACTTCTTTGAGTGATGAAACGTCAGGCCCTTTGTGATATTGACCGGCCTCAGTATGATAGATCCGTCTACGGCTACCACCACAATGATGCACTTCATAGTTCACGTAAAAACCTTGCCGGGCATCCAACCAACTCCAAGGCGCCACCATGACCACGAGAACCTCTCTCCCTCTAAAGCACCTGACGGTTTTTGTCGCACTTTTGGGCTTACTCATCGGCGGATGCGACGCCTTTCAGGGGGTCTCGGCCGAGCCCCTTACGCTGACCTCGGAGGGCTCCGAGCCCGGCTGGAGCCGCGCCACCGGCGGTGGTGTCTCCGCCGATTGTCCCTCCTCCTGGACGCTGGAGGTGACCAATCGGGCTACCCGGGCCTGGCGCTGCGCTCATCCGGCAGCTCATGAGAGCCCCGGCGGCTGTGGACTGACGGTATACGGAGCCAAAGGCGCCAAAAACCTCGACGAACTCATCAAGCATATGCAGCCGGAGATCGAGGCCTATAGCGATGAAAGCGAGCTATTAAGCTCCGATCGCTCCACCCTGGGGAGCCAGGAGGCCCAGAGTTTTGTCCTCGATCAGATCGTCGATGAGCATAAGGTTCGCGGCTGGTACCGACTGGCCCTGGTCGACGACACCGGCTGGCTCGCCCATTGCATTCTTCCCGAAGAATATATCGAAAGTGATGAAGAGCAGGTCCAGGAGATCCTGGACCGCATCCAGCTCTGAAGGAGCGCGGACGTTTGCGCTCCCCACGTTCTCGCTTTACTTATAAATTTCAAACACTTGAACTCTCCAGGGCAGTTCTTACCCTTCAGATAACGCAATGCTGACCGAATCGCTGACCGAATAGATTTCCACTGATAAATTTCTGGGGGGAAATACCGATGGCTCGCCACCTGCTTCTGGTGCTTCTCGCGACCGCAGTCGCCTGCGGCGACACCAGCAACACCGCTCCCCGAACTGTACCTCCACCGGACGATGAGACGACAAACCGGCCCGATCTCGACGCCGGGACCCCGGATTCCGACGGCGGTTACGAGCCCACGGATGTGCACGTAAACTCAGACGTGGACCCGGACTCGGATACCGACTCCGGCCTCGACGAGGGCTGCGACGAGCCCGGAGCCACCTGGTGTTCGGAAGGCCACCATCAGCTCTGCTATCAGGGCCAGCGCGTCGACTCCTACCTCTGCCCCGGCGAAGTCTGCCTCGACGACGCCTCCTGCCAGGCCGACACCTGTGAGTCGGCGATGCCTATCCAACCGGGAACCTCTGACAACCCCACCATCATCGACGGACATCGCCGGGGGACGACCCATTCCGGCTTCTTCTCCGATCAATCCGACTGCCTCCTCGATAATATCTCAACGGATGCCTCCGACATCTTTCTCAGCGTCGCCGAGCTTCCCGATGGCGATGGCGGCCAGGATCTGGTCATCGAATCTCTGGGGCAGGGCACCTACGGGTTTTTCATCCTCTCCGGCTGCAACGCCAATGAATGCCTGGCGGTGGGTTCTCAGGATGACCAGCTTCAGAACCGTCTGCGGTGGACCATCGACGAGCATGACAGCGTCATCATCGTGATTCGCCCCTCCGACAGCGTTCAACGCTCTTTTGCCTTCGCGCTCTACTCCGCCCCGACTTCCGACGATTGAGAAATGATGAATAGGAAAACCATGATAACTATGACGAAACCGACGCTATTGTTGTGTGTGTTCGCTCTCTTCTTGCTTCCCTCGAGCGTTATGGCCGAATCCCCCCTGGGAGCTCCCAATACGACGCTGCTCCTCGAATCCCAGGTATTGGGCGGCAATCAATCCAATAATCTTGGACCGGCGGCGAGCTGGGTTTTGGAGAATTACTGGGAGTTGGGCGCCTGCCCCGAAGGGGGCTCTTATGAACTCTGCGATACTCTTCGTTTCGGGGCCGCTGTATTCAATCGACCGGACTGCTCGGCGGGATCTCAATTGCATATCTTCCCGCAAGAAGACGGCTCTCCCCTGGTCCAGGCTCTGCTCTCTTCCAACGATACATCTCATCTGTGCAATCAACTCCATCCCCGGGCGCTGGCCGACGGACTGGACCAACTCCAAAAGGCCCTCTTTCCAGGACTTATGGCCGCCGAGAAGGAGATCAAAGACAGCTGGTTTGATCACCCTCACCTGACCCTTTTGATCCTCTCCGACTTGCCACAGCAAGCGGCCGGATTTCCCGGCGATCAGGTCCGGCGCTCCCTGCACTCCGCCTGCGACCTCTTCGAGGGCGTTGCCGCAGAGATTCCGCCGATGCCAATCTGGACGATGGTGGCCCGAAAACACAGCGACGAGGCGGTATCTTTTGCCGGGCTTTTATCGGCCGCCGGTGGAACCGCCACCTGCTGCGATACCCACCAGCACGGCTCCAACTGCGATCCCCAGTCTCAGCAACAAATTCTCGACGTCTGCGATCATATCACGGGCCGCACGGACTCCGTCCTTCGCCAGGATATCTCAAACCAACGATATAACTGCTCCAGCGACCCCGACTCCTGGCAGACCGGGGCCCTGGACTTTGAGACTTCCGGCAACAACCTGCCCCAGATCACCTGTCACCTCAACGGAATGGGGCCGGGATTTGGCGATAACCCCCAGACCTGTAACGCCGCCGGCCGTCAGGCCACCGATCTCTTCGGAAAGTTCTCCTGCATCCGCCAGATCCCTCGCCATGCCATCGGCAAAGACCCCGTCGTTCAAATCTGCGACGCCCAGGGCTGTAAAACCCTCTCCTACGAAGAGGGTGATTTCGAATATATCGACGCCGCTCAAACCCTTATCTCCATCCATAACGAATTTTGCGACACCCTCATCAGCGGCGAAGCAGATCTCATCCTGCAGAACTGCCCGGAGCGGGGAAACCCCTGTGATACGGGACTCCTTGGACGCTGCGCCAACGGGGAGTTGGACTGCCGCGAAGACGGAACACTCTATTGCGAGCAGACCCACTTTCCCATGCCCGAGATCTGCACCGGGCGCGACGACAATTGCGACGGACTCATCGACAACGTGGACGCCACCATCGATCAACTCCCCGACGACTTTCGCCCCCGGGCCTGCTACGGAAACCTCCAATGTGTATGTCCCGACGGTACCGAGACCCAGGATTACGGACATGACCTGATGAGTTTCTTAACCGGCCAGGAGGACCGCTGCCATTGTTCGCCGGCCTTACGTCCGGGCACTCAACTCGACGGCATTGACCTCACCGATTTGAGCGCCGACAACACCGAGCCCACCGCGGCCTGCTCCTCGCAGTCCACCGACTCCGGTCTTCCATCGCTTCTGTGGATTTTCTCGGTCCTGGTTATCTTCCTGGTCTTTCGCCCGGGATTTGTCGATCTCTCCTCCAATAGTACTCGGCGGAGCGATGCATCGACTCGGGAACCGTAAACCGCGGACGAGAGCTACCGGGCGTGCGCTGGGTCAGCAGCGCCGCGGCGATCCCCAGAAGTCCGATGGCCACATAGGGAAACCACAAAACGTATTGGTAAAATCCGAAAAAGATCACCGACACGATCAGAGTCCCCCCGGCGAGTATGTCGAATATCAGATGGACCCGCAGGGGGATCCAGGGAAAGATTCCCCACTCATAATCGGTGATCAGGCTATACAGGATTACTCCCACCCCGACCGTGATGGGAACCAATGTCTCGGGCCCTCCGATCTGGGCGACACCCAATAGCCAGGGCATCGCGATCAAGAGCGCTGCAAAGAGATAATCGAATATCCCGTGGATATTGCTGGTTACGAATCGCATGGCTGGCTCCCTGATAAAAAAGCCTCCCTGACAAAGAAAAGCCTCCCTGACAAAGAAAAGCTCCTGATGATAAGATAGGGAACACGCCGACAACACCAAATTCCCCCTCCGTTTTGCACGCCCCAATTTGTACCCGGAGTAGTTCTATGACCGACTCGCCCGAAAAGATTCCCATCTTCGATGGCCATAACGACACTCTGCTCCATATTCACTTTCTCTCCGAGGAAGAGGCGAAAGAGTGGTCGTTTTTTTCCCGCAACAAAACCGGCCATATCGACCTCCCCAGAGCTCGTGAAGGCGGCCTCGCAGGCGGTTTTTTCGCCATACTCGCCCCCAGCGCTCGCGATCCGGACGACAAATTAAGTCGCTCCGGCCTGGTTCGCACGGACAAAGGCTATAGCATCCCCATGGCCCCGGCCGTCTCCTTTGAAGATGCCCGCGACTTCACCCTGCCCCTGATCTCCACCCTTCACGGCCTGGCCCGTCAATCCGACGATGAGTTCATCGTCGCCCGCGACATCGAAGACCTCCGCCGCTCTCTGCAGAGCAATCTATTCAGTGCCATTTTGCACTTCGAAGGAGCCGAAGCCATC
>SKNI01000715.1 GCA_007120615.1 Myxococcales bacterium
AGTCGCGGTGGACGGCGCGGACCCACCAGCCGCCGGAGATGGTGTGTGGGCCGGCGCGGATCAGGCTTTTGGGCTGGCGATTCAGGGCGATGGGAGCGGGGAAGAAGCGGCGAATGGCGGGGCGGCCCAGGGGCTCTTCGGCTTCGGGGAGGCGCAGCGTTTCCAGAGGTTTTAGAGAGAAGCGAGACTCCGGAAGATGAGCCTCTTCGGGGATGACATGCAGCACCGCCTGGTCGCCAAACTCGGCGCGCAGTCGGGCCAGAGCGCGATTGGCGGCCTGGATGTCCCGCGAGGGCTTTTCGGCGAAGAGGTGGAGTTGTTCGGTCACCGTTTTTTCGCCGTGGGCCGTCAGGTCGATATCGGTGATGCCCGTGGCGATGGCCAGGGTTTCCAATTTCAGGCGCACCAGATCGAGGAGCAAAAGAGTGTCGGTGGTGGGCTCGGCGGGGCGGATATCGGCGCGGATGGGGTCGGCTTTGCGGCGGTGAAGTAAGAGATCTAAGCGGACCAGCTTCTCGTCGTTTTTCTCGAGAGCGTCGACCAGGGGATGAAGGCTTCGCTTGATCAAAAAGAGCAGGCGGGTGCTGTTTTTCTCGGCGTGATCGAGGTGGTCGGTATGGGAGTGAACTTCGTCGAGGTGAAAAGTACTCAGGGGCTCTTTGAGGTCTCCGGTAGCCAGTCGATAGAGGCGATAGGCCCGGGGGCCGAGGCGGCGGCGCAGGCCCTCGGGGGGGAGTTCGAGAAAGTCGCCGACGGTGTGGACGCCGAGGCGGCTGGTGAGCTTGAGGATTTTGGGGCTGAGGCCGAGTTTATGAAGGGGGA
The DNA here is from genome assembly GCA_007120615.1 of Myxococcales bacterium. Taxonomy (GTDB): domain Bacteria; phylum Myxococcota_A; class Bradymonadia; order Bradymonadales; family Bradymonadaceae; genus SKNI01. The sequence goes on from SKNI01000715.1 coordinate 823, forward strand.
TCTTCTCGGCTGCTCGGCGCTCGTCTTCGAGGGTTGCAAAGGTCCCGGAGCGGGTGGTGGAGCGGGCGACGGCGAAGGTGTGAAAGCGGTGAAAGCCGATGACGATGGCCACATAGATGTGGTGCTCCTCTCGGAGGCGACTCTTCAGGGGCTCTACCCAGTGCTGCCAGGAGGGATAAATTCGGCTGAGCCCGGAGGCGTCGAGCCAGAAGAGTCCCGGCATCTCCCGGTCTCGCTCGAGGTGAGGGGAGAAGTCCTGGAGGGTCTCGGCGATGGCGTCGGCCCGGGCGGTCAGTTGCTCGGCATCCAGGGCTTCGGCCCGAAGATGGGGCACCAGGGCGAGGGCCTGGCCGTAGCGCATGCCCTGCCTGAGGCGGGCGGCCCGGGCCACCTTGTTGAGGTGCAACAGTGAGCCCCGGGGGTGATCGCGATCGAGGACCGCCACGGGCAACTCCAGCCACTCCGGATGAAGGGAGAGCAGGACCTGCAGGGGAAATGAAAAGGCGTCAACGCAGGCCCAGCGGTCCATCGTATACCTCGGAAAATATGCGGCCCGGGCCCCGGCGCTTGTCTTTGATGACCGTAAACGTGGAGCGAAGGCGGGCGACGTCGACGTCGGTCCAGCGGGCGTGGGCGCGAAGAGAGATCAGCGACGCCAGCGAGGCCTCCCGGTCGGGGGTGGGCGTCAAAAAGATCGCGGCGCTCTCGTGGGTCTCGGCCAGTCGAAGGAGGCGGCCCAGAAGGGGAGTGGGCAGGTCGGGGTCGGGGAGATCAATGACGACGAGCTCAAAGGCGCCGCTTCGAAGGAGCTTATCGGCGGCGCGGCCGGCGCGGTGGGCGCCGCGAACCCGGATCACCGCCAGAGCCGACCAGTCGATGCCCCAGTCGGAGGCGTCGGGAGGGTAGAATAGAGAGGTCGGCGGGCCGATCCAGGCTGCGGGACCGCCCGTTTTCTGGGCCTGGCTGATGAGCTCAATGGCCAGTGTTGTGGAGGCGTGGCCCAGGGGGCTGGAGAGCTCGGTCAATTGCCCACGAAGGGACTCGATATCGAGGCGGGCCAGAGACGTCGGTCGTCTGCCAAGCAGGCTGCTGGCCCGGGAGATATCGCGGCTGGAGAGCAGAGAGTTCATGGTCATTTCAAAAAGATTCGGTCCATTATTTGCCAATTACTTGCCAATTTAAAAACTAAACACATGTTCAGTTTATTGCATTTGTTTTCAGTAGTCATGTGAGAAATTCTGGAGCGCGGACGTCCGCGCTCCTCATCACTGAAGATCGAGATCGAGATCGAGGAAGGTCGGGAATCTTGAAATGCATCCCTCATAGAGATATAGAGGGACCAGAAAGCCAACAGAGAACCCTCGCTCAAAAGTCAGCGCGGTCAGAAAGTCTTACTCTGCAACGATTTATGCTGCTGCAGATGTCGTATCCACTTAGTTAAGGAGTAGAAGAGATGTTATTTCGACAGAGAACCCTGGTCTTACTTATCGCGCTGCTATTTGCCGGCGGTGGAGTGATCGCTTGCGGCGGCACCGATGATCCCATGGCGAATCAAACCCCTGGAGACGCTGACGGAGACGGCGATCCCGATGGAGACGGCGATCCCGATGGAGACGCTGATCCCGATGGAGACGGCGATCCTGATGGAGACGGCGATCCCGATGGAGACGGCGATCCCGACGGAGACGGCGATCCCGATGGAGACGGCGATCCCGACGGAGACGGCGATCCCGATGGAGATTCCGACTTTGACTTTGCCGATGCTCCCGACGCTGCCGGCGCGGTGATCATCACGGAATTTATGAAAGACCCCACCGTCGTATTGCCGGAAGACGGGCAATGGGTGGAGTTTTATAATACCACCGACGGCGAATTGAACCTGGAACAATGCGAGATCAGCTCTACGGTGCGCACCGTGACCATCGACGGCGAGCTTCGTGTCGGAGCCGGAGAGCTGGTGACGGTTGCCAACGGTGAAGATCCCGGATTTGAGGCCGATTATTATAGTGCAGATCTGCGCTTTTCGACCTCCGCCGATACCCTGGCGCTGAATTGCGATGAAGTTGCGATCGACAGCGTAGAATTCGACGACGGAGAGCGATTCCCCAGCACCGAAGGCGTCAGCGTTGCCCGTGATTCGGAGAATCTCACCGGCGACAGCAATACCGGCTGGTTCTGGTGCGAAGGCACCGGTGAATACGACGGTGATAATGTGGGAAGCCCCGGCGTTATGAACGACCCCTGCCCCTGGCTGGACGAAGACAGCTCCCAGGTGATCGCGGACATCCGATCGACGGTAGCCGGTGAAAGCGCCATCGATCCCACGACCCTCGAAAATGTTCTGGTGACCTACGTCAAGCCGGAAGTCGGAAACGACGAGGGTGGGTTCTTTTTGCAGGCCGACGCTGCCGGACCGGCGATTTTCGTGCCCGTCGACGGAGCCTCGCCGGTAATGGCCGGACAGCTCATCAGCCTGGAAGTATTGGCCGCGGAGAGAAATGATATCTTCCCCTACTACGACGCCACCTTTATCACCGACTATCAAGATCTGGAGGTCTTGCGGGTTTATCTTCCGCCCTCCCTTGTGACCACCGATGCCAGCGACGCCGATGATCTCATCGATGAGCTCGACAGCTACGAACATCGACTGGTCTCGGCCGAGTTGACCGTGCAGTGGTTCAACAGCAACTCCGGCACCGGTCACAGTAAATTTGTGGTCTCCACCGACGGAATGGGAAGCGAATATGTAGAGCTTCGCTTCCCCGATGAATTAGTCGACGACCTGGTCGACGATCAGGGCATCGCCCAGAGCTGTGTGGTGCGCATCGAAGATACTCCGATGTGGCGACTTCGAGACATGCCGCAATTCTCCATCTGGGATGCGGCGGAGCTGGAAGTGATAAGCTGCCAGGCGATTTTATTATCGGCGACTGCCGATGCCGACGATCTGGTGGATCTGGTATTTAGCCGAGATCTGGAAGAAGGCGACGAAGATGACTTCACCATCGACGGCCTCGATATCATCGCCGCTATCTTTGTGGGCAATGAAGTGGTCCTTGAGACCGCTACGCAGACCCCTGGTCAGACTTATACGGTAGAGGTCCACAATACTCTGGTAGATGCCTGGGGCGAAGAGGTCACGGGTACGGCGGAGTTCACCGGGTTTTTCCCTCGTCCGGCGGCTACGCGAGATGTGGTGATTACCGAGTTTATGGCCCAATTTCAGAGTGGAAGCGATCCCGGTGAGTATATCGAGGTTCAAAATCTGACCGATGAGACCCTCAGTCTCGAAGGGTGCACGCTGGACGATAACCCCAATACCAGCACCCCCACGTTGACCATCGGTGATGTGGTTCTGGCTCCCGGAGAGCAAGCTCTCTTTACTCGTTCTGCGGGAGGAGCTGCGGAGCTAGAAGAGGACGGAGTCTTCACCTTTGCCCTGGCCAACGGCGGCGATCATATCGTGCTGGAGTGTGGTGGTTTGATCATCGATCAATTGCAATTTGACGGTTCCATGGTCGAGAAGGGTATCTCCTACCAGAAGGATGTCGACTCTCTGGCAGACCCCAACGACAGCGGCAATATGGAGATTGTGTGGTGTCTGACTCCTCAGGAGCCGGCGTTCAATTATTGGACCGGTGATGTAGACGACGATGACGCCGAAAAATACGGAACTCCCGGCGAAGATAACGTCGCCTGTGAGTGATTCCGGCTCGTAGTTGATGACATAACGCAGTTGAACGAAGGCCCGGCGGCGGTGAGTTTTCACCGCCGTCGGGCTTTTTGTTTAGATGACATCCGGAAAAGGCTCCCGTCGCAGAAAACGGTCTATTTGACGATCTTCGAATTTCACTCACCGCTCGACATAGCGCTGCTATGCCTCGGGATTCGCAAAATCCGAATCTCATTCAAATATCCTCGTTTCTGCTCGGTCCGCCTTTTCCGGATGCCATCTTTCTATTTAGATCTAGTTAACAGTCTATGAGATCAACCTCATAAACCAGATCGTCGCCCTCCCCGTAGGCGTCACCAATGATAACCCGGTAGGACTCGCCGGATTGAGGGGCCTGGCTGAGTCGCCAGGAGATCATACGAGGGCGGAAGCTGGAGCCGGCGTGATGGGCAAAGTCGTGAATCGAGACAGTAGAGCCGGAGGTGAGGTTCTCGATGGTCACCGTGGTGTCGGAGCTCAGGGTCAGAGAAGAAGCGGCCAGCGACCATTTGCCGTGAAGAGCCTGTCTGGGGAAATAGCCGGGCGCCGGGTAGGCGGTGAACTCGGGGTTGGCCGGTCCCGAGATATCGAAGGCGTAGTTGCAACTGTAGCCGCTTCGGATCCCGTAGCCGGTCTGGGCCATGCGGGGATTAAAGATCCAGCGGCGGTGGCCCAGGCTGGGGGTGTTCCAATCCTCGATATAGCGCCGCACGGTGTCGGCAGCGGAGGCCGAATGGCTGGCGATATTGCTGGAGCCGGCACCGCTGGCGGCCTCGCTCGTATAGCAGGCGAAGTCCTCGGTGATGGTGTGAGTTAACCCGGAGTTTTCGGCGGCCAGGGTGGTGGCGCAGGCCTGGGTGATGGTCCGGGCCGAATCGGAGGCGGTCACCGCCGGAAGCCCAACCAGCCAGCGGTAGCGAGTGGTCTCTCGGATCGCCTCCAGGTGGTATTCCTCGCTCAGCCAGCCCCAGTCACACTGGTCCTGGGGCTCATCGGCCCATTTATCGTGGGTCAAGGTCCAGGGGTCTTCGTTCCACTTCTGACAGACCTCGGCCAGGGTGCGGGAGGCGGGGTCGGAGACCTCCAGAAGTTCGCAGCCGTCGGCGACGGTGGCAAAGCCCGGATCGCATCGGCATTGATCGTCGATGCAGGTCGCCCCGTGTGCGCATTCGCCGTCGCAGGGGGGAGGCGTAAAGCAGCGGTCGTCGGGGTCGCCCACGTATCCGTCGTCGCAGACGCAGTCTCCGTCGATGCATTGGGCATTATTTCCACAGGAGACGCCGTCACAGGGAGAGATGCTGGTGTCTGCATCGGGCTGCGGATCGGCATCGGGCAAAGCTCCGCCATCAGGGTTGGAATCGCCGGCATCAACTTCACCGCCATTATGATCGTCGCCGGTATCATGAGCATCGCCGGCGTCTGGCCGGGGCTGAGAGCCAATACAGCGCTCGGTTTCCGAATCATAGGTCGCTCCCGGAGGGCATCGATCGGTGTGAGCCTGATCGGGTTCGGTCAGGCAACCCGTCAGGAGGACGACGGCGATGATCGCTGTGAGATACCCCGCGATTGACCGAGAGGTACGTTTCTTGCGGGGGATGGCGAGTCTCGATGTCATTTCCATCATTTCGGTCAAATCCTGAAGGTCGTTACAATAGTTCTGCATGAAGATGAGCAGGATTGTAGCAGATTACCAATTTCGCTGCATCAGATTGGATCCGGTGATCGGCAGTCAGGAGCGCGCGGACGTCCCCGTCCGCGCTCCTGACTTTGGATTGAAGTGTGACGGTAAAGATCCGCTCAGGGTAGATTTACACTGAGAGCGGAAAAGTTTTCTAAAAAAGCTTGACGACCCCCCACCACAGAGCTAACTTAACAAATGTATCGGGTGCTCTCTCCACAACGTGTATCCCCCCCTCACGGGAGAGACGCTATGCTCCCTCTACATAAAGAGCATGCCCGATATATCGATCAGTCTGGTTCCCCCCAATCGGGCTGATCACATGAGCATCTGCTTCCCCCCAAGCAGACTCATACTTAAGCCCCCGGGTCTTGCCCGGGGGCTTTTTTTTACGGAAGTCAGGGGACGGAAGTCGGAAGTCGGAAGTCGGAAGTCGGAGTCCAGGGTTGAAACATCGTTGCAGAGGTTGATTCACGACCTCGATCCCGATCTCGACCTCGATCACCGCACCTCCCCCGACCACCTGGCACCCCACCCTCCATCCCCCTTTCCCTTCCTCTGCGTCTTGGCGGTCCTCTGCGCCTTGGCGATTGCCCTTGCCCTTGCCCTTCCTCTGCTCCCTCTCCCTCCCTCTCCCTCCCTCTCCCCCCTCTCTCACCTCTCCCCCCAACTCCGACTTTCCGATTTCCCCCGTATGTCGTATGAAGCGGTGCCAGTGTCCGCTAAACCCGATCGGAGAAGTCCCTGATGAGCACCGAGATCCCCCGAAGCCGCCGTGAATTTGAGCAGGCCGTCACGAAGTTAAAACGAGAAGCGCAGTCGGCCGTGGAGAATCCCGGCTCCTACGG
>SKNI01000606.1 GCA_007120615.1 Myxococcales bacterium
AATGGCGGGCCATCGACGGGCTCCCAAAGGTGGGCGAGCACCTCTTCGTCGACCCCCGCGACCAGGTGCTCATCGTCACGGACCTGGCCTTTCACTTTGTGGACCACCCCCAGTGGTGGCTTCGCACGGTAATGCGCCTTCAAGGGGGCTACGCACGCCTCGGCCCCAGCAGGCTCTTGCGCTCACTTATCGTAGACGACCGCGCCTTCGGAGAAAGCCTCTCTCCCCTCCTCGATGAGCCCTGGGACTCGATCATCGTCGCCCATGGAACTCCGATCCCCAGCGGGGGAAAGGGCCGCTTCAAGGAAGCCTTTGCCCGTTATCTACCCCAAAGCCCCTGATTGGAAGCTCCCCAGTTTCACAGGTTCCGCCATTAGAGATCGGCCAGAAATTCATCGAGCTGCTCTACGGCCTCGGCCACCGCATCTTCTCCATCCTCGGCGTGCACCTCCAGCACCGACGCCACCGCCATCAGAACTCCTCGAAGCTCATCGATGGGAAGCCCCACCGGTCGCTCGGAGAACTCCATTCGCTCCCAGCTATTGACCAATGACTCGGAGAGTTCCTCACATAACTCCCTGCTGGGGACCTCACGGCCGGAGAGTCCTAACTCCTCGGAGCCCAACTCCATCTCTTCGATGACATCCTGCAGACAGGCCACCAGATCCGCACCATATTCCCCGAAGGCCTCCACCGTCGGATCTCCCAGATCCGCGATCATCAACCCCTCTTCGGTCCACTCTTCAATTCGTCGAAATAATAGATCCAATCCCTGCTGCAAGCGCATATACTTACCTATTTGTGGGCGCCTCTTGTTGATTTCTCCTGCCGCTGCAGGAGGCGCCTGAGATTGATACGATTCAAGAGTTTATGTCAAACTCTTTTCCGCCAAATCTGGAAGGGCGAAATGAATCCCTTCTGCCCGACGTTCCCCAACAGGCGCTCTTTTGCGATCCATCACATATTTCTCCTCAGGATGAGCGATGTTTTTCACGAAAAAAAAGACCACCCTCCCCGATCCCTCTGACGCGCTCCCCGGTCGCGACCAGCCCCTCTCGGTCGCCGATGATCACGCCGTATTAGAGGCATCCATCAAGGAACCCTTCCCCGAGAATCTGGAGATGGCCCTCTTCGGAATGGGCTGTTTCTGGGGGGCCGAGCGGCTCTTCTGGAAGCTCGACGGCGTCTATTCCACTCATGTGGGCTACGCCGCCGGCCTTACTCCCAACCCCACCTACCAGGAGGTCTGCTCCGCAAAAACCGGCCATAATGAAGTGGTTCGCGTGGTCTTCGACCCCCGGATCATCAGCTATGAAGAGCTTTTGCAAACCTTCTGGGAGAGCCACGATCCCACCCAGGGCATGCGTCAGGGCGCCGATGTGGGCACTCAATATCGATCCGGAATCTACGTCTACAACGATGACCAGCGAGACGCCGCCGAGCGCACACGAGATCTCTATCAGCAGCGACTCACCGAAGAAGATATCGGCCCGATCACAACCGAGATTATCGAAGCCCCCACGTTTTATTATGCCGAGACCTACCACCAGCAATATCTGGCCAAGAACCCCGGCGGATATTGCGGCATCGGCGGCACCGGAATCACCTGCCCTGTGGCCACTGACTCCAAATAAAAGAGCCTCCGCCCATGGATCTGGACGGAGGCTCCTTCTTCAACCCTCTACATTCACGAGGACATCAGTCCTCCAGATAGAGTTCGGTAAACGTCGGCTCTCCCTGGGTGGAGATCGCCCGAACCGACATGCTATTGGACGCTTCATCGACGCAATAATAATAATCCGTCGGGTGGTTATCGACCTCGATGACCCCGTCTTCGGTGGTATAGGAGCCCGATGAGGATTCCTCGATCGTCCCTACCACGTCGCAGTCGCAGTCCCCTGGTTGGGGACCGGGGCCGCCACCGACCACCACGCAGGTGGCCTCCACACCATTGAACGTAGATTCGATCGTCGTCTCTACGCCGTCACAGTCTCCGAATGAACATTGTGCGGGAACAAGTATCTCTCCGTCGATATCGAGCTCGGTGTTCCGGGCGAAATTAGCATCGGTGATCACAAGAGTACCGGTGCCGGTGATATCCATCTTTTCGACCTCTATTCCCGTACATATGGCCGAAAAGGCCGCTGCAATATCATAGTCGGTGCAGACTTCCTCAAAGCTCCAACTCCCTACCGGATTTCCACCACAGGCATCTGCCTCACCGAAATCTTCCTGACATTGCCCCGGATCTGTAGAGCTATCGTCCTCTTCTTCGCAGATAAATTCCGTTTCGCAATCGTCAGTGCAGTCCCAGGCTCCATCCACACATTCGCAACTGCTCGGGGCACACCCGTCGGCCACTTCCACGCACTCAAATCCATCATCGCACCCTTCCGTGTCGCATTGCAGAGACGGATCTTCATCCGTGCATTGTTCGCCGTCTCCGTCTCCGTCTGGATCGCCGTCTCCATCTGGATCGCCGTCTCCATCTGGATCGCCGTCTCCGTCTGGATCGCCGTCTCCGTCGGGATCGCCGTCTCCGTCTGGATCGCCGTCTCCGTCGGGATCGCCGTCTCCGTCGGGATCGCCGTCTCCATCGCTCGCAGCATCTCCGTCTCCATCACCGACATGGGAATCTCCATCGCCCTCCGTAGCGGTCTCTGAATCACCACAACCGGCGACCGCAAAAAGTGCGATTACCAAAAATATGAAAAACCGTTTTCCGACCATCTTCATGCTCTCCTTACGCGGATTCCGTTGAATGCAACGCCGGGGTCCTCCCGCTACCACCAGGCCCGATATGCTCCTCAAAGCGCCGACTCGCCTCAAAAAAGAGCACCGACGACCACTTCAAGTCTTTATCATGATTCCAGAGTACCGCTCAATGCATCGCTTTTCCAATTTTTTTCCCAGCACATCCTCCCAACAACAAAAGCGCCGAAGGTCGATAAAATCAACCTTCGGCGCCGTTGTACCGCATTCATCTTCTCATTCCAGAAATGAGAAGAGTTGTAGCGTTAATCCCGCAGCAATACGGAGGCCAGGTCCTGCTCCGCGTCAAAAGTCTTGCTGACCTTCAGACCCACGGAGCTGAGCGAGTAGACGTACTCCTCCGAGTCGTTGTCACCGCTCATCATGATGCTTCGTCGCATCGAGGACCACCAGTGGTTGGTGTCGGCGTTACAATCGGCGTCCTGACCATTTTGCAGACACCACGACTGGGCCACCAGATCGCTGTGATCGACCCGCCCAATCTCTTCGATTCCGTCCACGGTGGCATCAAAGAGCATCAGACCGGAGAATTGATCGCCATCGTCCCAGATGGTCATCGGAATCCCCAGAACCCCAAGGCGGGCCTGATACGTGAAGGCGTGATGATTCCACATCGCCTCGCTATAAGACGACCAATTCCCCGTAGAGATGACGTGATGGTGAGTGCGCACGGGATCTGCAAAATCACTGACGTCGAATACCTGAAGATGAACCCCTGACATATTGCCAAACTCATCGCCTTCACGACCGATGGCCAGCAGGTGATTTTCATCAAGGGGATGCATATAGCTGGAGAATCCCTCGATCTTCAACTCTCCGATCATCTGGGGATTGGTCGGGTCCGACAGGTCGATCGTATAAAAGGGGTCGGTCTCTCGGAATGTCACGACATAGCCCTTATCTCCCATAAACCGCGCCGAATATACCCGCTCCGTCGGTGCCAGATCCCGGACCGAACCGGTCTCCACCAACTCGCCATTTTCCTGCTTCAAGACGATGATGTGATTTCCTCCCTCATCTTCGAATTCTCCGGTCTCCGGATTATGAGCCCATCGATTGTCGGTGGTCGCCACACGAAGATGTCCGTCGTACTCGCTGAAGGAGAATTGATTCAAGATCCATCCGTCTACCCGGCCGCTGGCCTGATATTGGGGCTGACCACTGCTGGGAAGCGAGAATTTATGGATATGAGATTCATTTTCCTGACTGCCCCAACCCCACCACATCCAGGCGCGGCTGCTCATGGCGATATAAAGACTGCTCTGTGAAGCATAGACATCCCATCCCCGGGCCAGAAGACCGGTGGAAGAGATCTGAGTCTTATCGGTCATATCAAATGAGGAGATATTCAAGATTCCAAGCTCCGCTGCGACCTGTGGAAGATAAAGACCGGTGCATTCGTGAAGCGGTCCGGAGAGGACTACTTCGTTATCTCCGTCGACGATTCGCTGCCTGGGCAACCACTCCTGGGGATCGCGCTCCTGCAACTCGTCTCGAAGGAAAGCGTACACTACGGGGCGAGCTTCCTCGCGCATCTCCTCTAATTCGTCGGTCGTCGTATCGGAATCGCGCTGCGGGATCCCTTCGATCTCTACGTCGTAATAGCTCCAGGCGTTCAATCCTCGAAGCGAGCTATTGGTCACCAGATAGACCTTTCCACCGACCATTCTACCGTCGACATAGCTCCCCTCAATATCGAGCTGACGCACGGGCACCGGATCGCTACGGTCGCTCACATCAAAGATCGAGATCCGGGTTCCGGAAAACGAATCATATTCGTCCCGGCTATCCACCTCTCCATCGACGCCCGGCCCATGGCGATAACCTCCCCACATCCGACTGAACACGGCCACAATATCGCCGTCCAAAAAGAGCGAACTCGGCCGCACTCCCTCGGGGAGATCGTATTTTCCTACCCGCGCCGTATCCTGAGGAGGCCAGCTCTTAAGAATCTGCAGCGAATTATCGACCACTGCATAAATATGAGTTCCGTCGGTCTTTACGATATCGGGTTCGTCGACCCCCTCTTCCTGCACATTAGTGTCCGTATACTCCGATGGACTATCCGAAGACGGCGCATCCCCTGCCGACGGCTCCGCCTGCCCGTCAGCCATCTCGTCGTTCCCTCGCCAATAATACTCCTGATAATACATCTCCAACACTTCTTCGGTCAGCGTCTGTGCCACCTGATCGCGAACGTCATCGCAACTGGCCGCCGGACTCAGCGCGAACTCCGCGGTCTGACTCGTCGGTTGCGACGGACCGTCGTCTTCTGGCTCTCCGCAGCCCACGGTCATCGCCGCCGCTGCAACCAAAGCAGCCATCGACATCCACCATCTCTTCGAAGTCTCAAATTTTTGTGTCGTTCTCATTTTTTCCTCAACAATCTGTGGGAGTTCTCATTATCCAATGTCCGGTTCGGCCCTTTGGTACTGACCGCCGACACCGATTCTCGCTCATCACTGTCCAGCTCACCCCGAAGACAATGCAACAGTAATGCCAGAGATCCCCACTCCCTGAAAAAAGTCATAAAAAAACCCCGACGGCCCTCTATTCACGGAAAGCCACCGGGGTTTCATCCACTCTATTTCTCTTCATCCATTATCGACTGGGTGTAACCTGCCGACGGAGCACCACCTGATTGCTCGGGGCGTATACCGTGGGCTCCACTTCTGCCGTCACCATCAGGCTGAACGCCGGAAATGGAGAGGTGAAATTGAGCTCCCCGGTGCGAGCATCGCTGAGTCGAATCTGACCCATATTATAACTGGTACTGGAATCTTCCGGCTGTACCCACACTACATAGGTCGCCATCGACTCCTCCAGACGTGATGGTAGAGGCAGATGAGCTACGGTCAGATTCAACAATTGATTGCCATTATCGTCGGTGGTGATCGTCAACTCCCCTTCCGCTCCCGCCGTGCGCTCTCCGGAGTCCATCTGATAAATTCTCGGCGAGGCACATCCCGTCACCACGCTCAGGGATCCGATCACCAGCATCGTAATGAGAAGGGTTCCGATCTTTCGATAGCTCATAGTTTTGCTCCTTCAATCTGTATACAAATCCACAGCACCAACAATGGTCACTGTGCTCTCCAATTAACCACCTCTTATTATCGCCTCCCCTTTGCGGGATTGCGCAATAACCTTGAGGCTTTCGGGCACTTCATCGGCCCGGCCTAATTTATGAGGCATTTCATCTGCTCCCTACGATGCCAGAAATTCGAACGTAAATCGACCTCTATTCCAAAACTCTACCACTCGTTACAGACCTTCACCTGCGATTGACGGCCACAGAGAGGGTTTACGAACCAACCCCATTCTCAGTACAATCTCCCCGGCATCTCCTTTGCATCATCGACGCCGCCTGAGAGGGCTCCACTTTCGACTCCCCACGGCATATCATCTATGGCCAGTCCATCCCCCAAATCTGAGCAGTCCAGTCCCCCGCCGGTTTGGAACGGCGAGTCCCTCGACATCAACGCCTGGAGTGATCTCTTCCCCGGGCGGCGGGCCCCTCGCGGCGCCGTTGACCGCGACGAGGGGTACTGGCCCACCGTGGATAACGAGCATCTCTACTGGCAGGCCTGGTTCGATGGCGACAAAAAAGCCAACCCCCGGGCCACGGTCGCCCTGATGCATGGCTACGGAGAACATAGCAGCCGCTACGATCACGTCGCCGTCGCGCTGGTGCGCGCCGGATTTAACGTCATCGCCATCGACGCCCGCGGCCATGGCCGAAGCACCGGCACCCGCGGTTATGTGGAGCGCTTTGCTCGCTACGTCGACGATATGGCCGTTCTCAAACGACGGGCCTTAGATCGCTGGCCAGAGACTCCCCTCTTCGTTCTGGGTCACTCCAATGGCGGCCTCATTGCCCTTCGCTACGCCCTTCGAAAACCCGACGGCATCGAAGGGTTTCTCATCTCCAGCCCCCTCTGCGGTCTGGCCATGAAAGTTCCACCTCCCAAAAAAGTTCTGGCCAAGCTGACCAGCCGCCTGGTCCCGAAGTTGGCCCTGCCCTCGGGACTGACCCCCGATATGGTCAGCGCCATCACCGAAGTGGTCGACAATTATCGCGACGATCCACTGGTATTTGATATCGCCACCACTCGCTGGTTCGCCGAAGCCACCGACGCCATGGACGACCTCTACCGGCGGGCCTCCGACCTGGATCAGCCCTTTCTCTTTATGGTCGCCGGCTGCGACCGAATCGTCTGCTCCCGGACCACGGAAAACCTCTTTCATCGCCTCGGCTCTCTGGACC
>SKNI01000707.1 GCA_007120615.1 Myxococcales bacterium
ATTAGCAAAGGGCAATTTATCGATGATCACAAGGCTCAACGACTCCCCTTCTACGTCCACCCCTTCCCAGAAGGACGCCGTGGCAAATAAGACCGCGTGGTCGGTCTTTCGGAATTGGTCCAACAACTCCCGCTTGCTTCGCTCCCCCTGCATAAACACAGGATATTCGAGCTCGTCTTTGAGGCGGCCGTGAACGTCGCGCATATTCTGATAGCTTGTGAACAACACAAAGGCCCGGCCCTCGGTGATCTGAATCAGATAATTGACGATGAGGGCTACATTTTCACAAAATTTCGGATCCCTGGGGGCCGGCAATTTGCGGGGCACATATAAGAGACATTGGTCCTCGTAATTGAACACCGGAGGCAATAAGAGTTCCTCGACCTCCAGGGCGTTTCGCGCCTTTTTGTCGGAATCCACTAGCTTCTCCATGCCCATGCGCCGCTTGAAATAGGAGAAATCCCCACCCGTCGCCAGCGTGGCGGAGGTAAAGATCAGGGCGTCGTGAGTCTCCAGAAGCCGGGTTCGCAGCTCCGTCGCCAGGTCGATGGGAGCGGCCTGCAAGAAGACCCCTCGATCTCGCTGCTCGGCGACATAAGCAAAGCGGGCGTCCTGCCCACCCATCACCGATTTGAGCTCAAAGGCAACCTCCTTACAGCGCTCCGCCAGACGTTGCCCCACCTCGCCCATGGAAGCCTTTTTGATCTCCCCGCCGAGCTCGTTGAGCTCGTCGTCGAGTCGACGCCGCTTCTCCTCAATGCTCGCGGCCACCTCTCCCTGAAGCACCGACGATAGCGCCTGGCGTCCCTTCTCCAGAATCTTTCGCAATGCGTCAAAGAACGCATCCGAGGCCTCGTCCACCTTGGTCAACGCCAGCGTAACCCCTCCGGCAGCAGTGGAGTTGACCTCTTCATCAGCCAGCGCCCGATCCACATCTCCGGTCAATTCCCGAAATCGATAATTGGACACCTGCAGCCCGAAATATTCGGTGGCCACATCCTCCAGATGATGGGCCTCGTCAAAGATCACGGCGTCGTATTCCGGTAGAATCTCACCATGCCCGCCCTGACGAAGGGCAAGATCGGCGAAGAAGAGGTGATGATTGACCACGATGACGTCGGCCTCCTGGGCGTTTCGCCGAGCCTGCTGCACGAAACAATCATCCCAGAACCGACACTTCGAACCCAGACAGGCATCCGATCCCACCGAGAGCTCCGCCCAGGTCGGGTAATTATCGGGCATTCCATCTACCTCGGCCCGGTCCCCAGTCTCGGTCTTCTCGGCCCACCGCTGGATCTTTGGCCAGAGCGCAAAATCCTCGGCCGATCGAAAATTCGGGCTATGCTGCATCTCTTCCATTCGATATTTGCACAGATAATTGCGCCGCCCTTTGAGCAATACGGCGTCAAATCTCTGCCCCAGATGGGTCTGCAAGAAAGGAACATCTTTGAAAAAGAGCTGCTCCTGGAGGGCCTTGGTGCCCGTACTGACCACAACCCTTCGCTTCGATAAAATCGCCGGGATCAGATAGGCCAGGGTCTTGCCGGTGCCCGTGGCCGCCTCCACGATCAAAGGATGGCGCTTTTTGAGTGCCTTCCCCACGGCCGAGGCCATCTCCACCTGCTGGGGCCGGTATTCGTAGCGCTCCAGGGCGTCGTCCAGAAGACCGCCGGGCCCCAGAATCTCCTCAAAGATTTGAGTCATAGCTCATCCAGGGCGTTCCATAATCTCATCCAATCCGCCGGATCGGCCTTCGCCGGACGGTCCATCTCGCTGGCCCCCACTTCCCCCTCGGGCTCCACGTCCACGTCCACCGAACCCGTGGCACAGACCCAGATATTCTCTTTTTTGCGCTGTCCCGGTGGTAGAACTCCCAGACAGTAGCTGCCCTCATTGTGGCGCACCACCACCTCGTGCTTGTCCCGATTGACCAGGATATGGCGCACCTTCTTTTTTTTGTCGTGAAGCTCCACCCGGCGCCCGTCGAATACAATTTTGCCGCCGGACCATACGGTCTTCATCCGGGGACTTCTCTTCTGATTGACCCTGGTTCGCCAGCCCCGCTTTTTGAGCTCGGGAACGGGAAAGGCCAACGCCGAGGCTGCCAGAAACACCCCGAAGGCGATCCAGAGCCCGGACTCCGCGCCACCAAAGGCGATGATCAAAATACCCGCCGCCAGAATCACGATCCGCGCCCCGCGAGCGTTCTTTCGCCCCTGCCGGGTTTCCCGGTACGAGGGCACGAAGGTCAGCACAAAATCCACCGCGTTCCAGAACGGAACCGATCGGGCCGGTACGCTCTCTTGTCCCCGCAACTCGACCTCAAAAGACAACTCCTCTGATCTCGCCTTCGCTTTCTTGCTCATGATTCCGACTCTTTCGCTTCGGGAACACTCATATATAGGGCGCGCAGCGGATCGGCTTCATTCCCGTAGATATAAGCCGGTCCCAGTCCAATGGTCTGCCCTCCAAAGGCGTCGGAGAGCGAATCCATATCGCCTCCCCGCCTGCCCCTCCACCCGGACATCTGCTGGGCCTGAATCTTTTCCCACTGCGCCTGCAGCATCAACAACTCATCGAGCCCCTCCGGGAGTTTGTCGGCGAAAGCATAAAGGACATGCCCCGTGACCGTGGCGTCGTGAGTCGCCCGGTGGGCTTCTTCCAGAGGAATATCGAGCAATTCACAGATGGCGCCCAGATTCTTTCGTCGATGATTCTTAAAAAATTGGCGGGCGAAGATCAGCGGATCAAGGGTGGGAGATTTATCGGGCCACTCCAACCCGCAACGCTCCAACTCGTTTCGCACAAAGGCCCGGTCAAACCCCAGATTATAGGCCACAATCCCCACCCCCTGCAGTCGCCGGTGCACGCCGCGGGCGATCTCCTCGAAGCTGGGCGCGTCCTTTACGTCTTCGTCGCTGATCCCCGTGATGTTGGTGCTCTCCTCGGGAATGGGCATCTGGGGATTGACCAGCTTTCCGTACTCCTCAACGACCTCTCCGTTCTCAAAGCGGATGATCCCCACCTCCGTGATTCGATCCTCTTTTGGGTCGAGCCCGGTGGTCTCCACGTCCAGCACCGCCAGGGGCAAATCCTTCCACTTTTCGGGCCATTGCTCCATTATCCCACATCCTCATATCAAGACCCGTAGCGGGCCATAAGTTCTCGGTATTCGCCTGTGATCTCCAACTCTTTATCGTGATGTCGCTCCACGATGATCGCCTCACCGGCAACGATCACATCTCGCACGGCACCGGCACTCATACTCAATACCACATCACTCAACAAGCTCTGCTCTGTGGCACCCACCAATGAGGGATGCTCCAGATCGAGGACCACAAAATCTGCCGGCCCTCCGTCTCGAATCTCTCCTCCCGCACTCTGTAACGACCGAGCACCGTGGGTCGTTCCCATCGGCCACAATACATCGGCCGACTGCCTTCGGCCCCCGGGGTCAACGCCTACCAACACATTTCGCTCCTCCCTTCTGAGCCGCTCGTGATACTCCACAAGTCGCATCTCCTCAAAGGGATCGATCACCGTATGGCTATCGCTGCCGAGAGCGATCGGGATCGCCCGGCTCACCAGATCGGAGGCCGGCAAGAACCCATCGCCCAGGTTTCGCTCCGTCGTGGGGCAGGCCCCGATCGTGGGACCCACTTCGGCCAGAATATCGACCTCACGCTTGGACAGATGAGTCCCGTGAATCAAGGTCCAAAAATCCTTGAGCACTCCCCAGTCATGGAGGGCTTCAATCGGCGGAACTCCGTAGGCTTTTTGACTGCTCTCCACCTCCCGCCGCTGCTCACAGACGTGAATATGAACCGGCATCGACCGCTTCTGAGCCCAGGCTCCGATCGCCTCCATCCACTCCCGGGAGACAGCCCGAATGCTATGAGGGGCAACGCCCACATCGACCAACTCATCGGTGGAAAACTCTTCTTCTAACGCCGCCACCCGCTCCAGATACGTCTCTACATCGGGCGAAATAAACCGACGCTGCTCGGAGCCCGCCGCCTTGCCGATATCCCCCGTATGATAAGCCACGGGCAATAGCGTCATCCGAATCCCCACCTCCCGCGCCGCCTTCGCAACCCTCAGGGCCATCTCATTGGGCTCTCCGTAGGCCGTCCCATCGGGCCGGTGGTGGAGATAATGAAACTCCCCCACGTGAGTGATCCCGGCCCGGGCCATCTCCCAGAAGGCCAGCCGAGCGATGATCTCCATCTCGTCTGGTTCGACCCGATTGGCCAACTCGTACATCGCCACTCGCCAGGTCCAAAAATCATCGGCCTGACCACCCTCGCGATATTCTGTTTTTCCCCGTAAACTTCTCTGAAAGGCGTGGCTATGGACATTGATCTGACCCGGTATCAGAGCCACCGAACCCAGATCGACGACTCGACTTCCGGTATTGAACCGATGGGCCGCGATCTTTTCACGGAGCACTCTTTCGATCCGACCACCACTGACCAATAACGCCGCATCCCGCACGAATTGACCGTCCACAAGGATCATGGCGGCCCGATATATGATCTTCTCTTCGTTTTTCATCGTTTTCCAAAAGAGCGAATTTTCTCAGGACCAGCCATGATAAATTTAAGTCGAATTGCATTCCTTGTGAGCTTAATCGCCCTCACCATCGCCTGCAATGAAAGCGACCAAGATTCCCCGCCCGACGCAGGTCCTGACGCCCGGCATCCACACGATCCCGACGCTCAGAATTTTCCGGATGCCGACGCCGACACCGATGACTCTCTGGAGCGCTGGCCCGGACAGGAGATCGACGAAGACCCGCTGGGACTGGACTGGGACATGCCCGAAGCCGACGACGGCCTTTTATTTCTCTTCGCCAACGTCGGAAATATCGACATCTATCGCTGCCAGAACGTGGGCTTTAACCTCTGCTGGACCGAGCAAGAGGCGATCATCACCGAAGAGATCGCAAAGCGCGACGCCGACGTCATTCTATTGCAGGAAGTCCTCGTCCCCGAACAATGCGACGATCTCGACCCACCACCTGCCGAAGACCACGTCTGTCACCCCGACTTTGAGCCCCCCGAGATCGAGCAGGTCCGCCGCCTGGTCGGCCCGGACTACACCATCGCCTGCGACGCCGCCCGGGGCTACGAGTGCGTCGCCGTCCGGGTCGGCAAAGCCTCCATCGTCGGCTGTGACGACGGCGAGTTGTGCCGGGGACTGGCCCGCACCAATGAGCCCGTCGAAGGCTGTGATACGGGCTTTACCATCTCCGCTGTGACCATCGACGTGGACGACCAACTCCTGGACGTCGTCAACGTCCACCCCCCATCTGATGCCGCCGGAGCCTCCCAGGGACGTCAGTGCCGCCGCGATTACTTCGACTCCATCTTCGGCGAAGAAGCTCCTCTCATCGAGCAAGAAAAGGTCGTCATCGGCGGCGACTTCAACTTCGACCCCTTTCGCCAATCGTCCACCTACCCCGATGTAGAATTCTGGAATCAATACGTCTCCACAAGTTTTGAGGAGACCCACGACGACCCCCTCCTCTTCGCGTATCACTCCGGCCTCCCCGAACATGACCCGCCCTACTGGACGACCCCCATCCTGAGCACCACCCTGGACCACGTCATCTCCAACTCCCTCCGCGGCCACTGCATCACCCTCGGCGCCCACCCCGGCGAAGCCCCCCTCGACCATTTCCGAGGCCGCCTGGCGGTGCGCCTCGATCATCTGGCGATGGAGTGTTTGTTGTCCTGGTGAGGTCGCCACGCGGGGTGTTGACCGTGGTCGGTGACCCGCACCTCTCCCCGGGTCCTGCACCCGGGGAACGTTCCGCATCGCCCACAAACGACGCATCCGATCGTTCCGCACCGCCCACAAACGACGCATCCGATCGTTCCGCATCGCCCACAAACGACGCATCCGATCGTGCCGCATCGCCCACAAACGACGCATCCGATCGTTCCGCACCGCCCACCAACCACAACGACCTTCGTTCCGCACCACCCACCAACGCCACCAATTATCGATGGTCGGGCCTGCTGGGACCTTATTGGGGAATGTCTCCCCTCCCCCTGCGGTTCCCTCGCACGTGACACAAGTGCGAGAACCTCTGTTGCCAGCAAACCAACGATCAGATAGCGTTCCCGCGTTCTATCTGTTTTTTGATTGCTGCAATACTCATTTCCAAATTTGTATAGATGACCCATATGCATCCAACCGACCCCAACGTTAGCCGAGGTGGCTTGCAGCCCCTCGGGCTTTGGAGCCCCACTCAGAGCGCCCCTGTCTTTGGCGGCGCCCCTCTCTTAGATCATGCTCGCCATGTGCGCACGCTGATGCACATCGTTGCCCACCCGGAGACGGGACACCTTGGGCTGGCGGTGGGCGGGGAGCTTACGCCCGGGCAATTTCAGGGCGGGCCGTCGGATTGTCTGTGGATGACGTCTCTTCCGCCGCTTTATCCGGAGTGGCTCGGTGACCGCAGCTTCTGCGAGGCCCAGGGCGTTCGGTTTCCCTACGTTGCCGGTGCCATGGCCCGAGGCATCGCCAGCGCCGAGTTGGTCATCGCCATGGCCCGCGGTGGAATGCTCGGATTCCTCGGCGCCGCCGGTCTCTCACTGGAACGAATCGCCCGCGACCTCGACACCATCGAGGCCGCTCTCAGCGGCACCAACCTGCCCTGGGGCGTCAACCTGATTCACTCCCCCAACGAGCCGCGCCTGGAAGAGCAGGTCGTGGAACTCTTTCTTCAGCGCCAGGTTCGCACCATCTCGGCGTCGGCGTTTATGAAGTTGACCCCGCCGCTCGTTCGCTACGCCGCTTCCGGACTAACGGCCGACGCCAACGGGCGAATTCACCGAAAAAACCAGGTCATCGCCAAGGTCTCTCGGGCAGAAGTAGCGCGCCGATTTATCGAGCCGCCTCCCAGGGCAATGCTCGACGAACTCGTGCGCCGCGGGCAGATCACCGAGACCGAAGCCCGACTCGCCCTTCAGATTCCGGTGGCCGAAGACATCACTGCAGAAGCCGACTCCGGTGGACACACCGACGGTC
>SKNI01000025.1 GCA_007120615.1 Myxococcales bacterium
AGGTCTGCTTTACCTCGCCATGGAATTTGTGGCCGGGGCCAGCCTTCGAGATCTCCTCGATGACGGCCAACTCGACGAGTTGCGGGCCATCAAGATCATGAAGCAATTGTGCAGCGGCCTCTCCGAAGCCCACGACCTGGGGATCATCCACCGCGATCTCAAGCCGGAGAACGTCCTGCTCACCAACTTTCGGGGCGAAGAAAACTTCGTCAAAATTCTGGACTTCGGGATCGCCAAGCTCAAAGAGCCCGACGGACAGCAAGAACAACAAAAGCTCACGCAGGCCGGCATCGTCTACGGCACCCCCGAATATCTCTCTCCCGAGCAGGCTCAGGCCCACGAACTCGATAATCGAACCGATATCTATAGCCTGGGCGTGATGCTCTACGAATTCATGACCGGCGCCGTTCCCTTTCAAGACCCCGCTCCCGTTCAAGTCTTGACGGCTCACGTCTTCACCGAGCCCAGACCTCCTTCCCAGGTGGCACCGAACCGGGTGACGCCGACGATGGAGAAGATCATCCTCAAGGCCATGGCCAAAGATACAAACGCCCGCTTTCAAACCGCCATGGATATGTTTGAAGCCCTGGTCGCTCGGGAACAGGAAATCGTGCGGGAGCAGGGCCTCACCGGACGCGCAGCCTACGTTCCGGGAATGGAGTTGACCGGCATGTATAATGCCCTCGATCTCAGCAACGCGGACCCGTCGGCGACCCATCCCACCGACGCCATGGATGCCGCCGACGACGACGAACCCACCATGGCGATGACCGGACCTCCTCAGGCCGCCATCGACGATGCCAAACGCCGAGCGGGCGTTAACCCCACCATGCAGCCGCCGACCGTCGCCTCTGCTGCGGCCAGCGAAGATTCCTCCACCCGAACCATCATCTACGGCCTCATCGCAGTAACCGCCGTGGTCTTCATCACTCTTATCGTCATCATTGGCGTTTTACTCTTAAAATAGTCCGTATCCCGGGGCCAACCTACCGTGCTTTTCCGACTGACTAATTTACAAAAGAATTATGGTCATTTCGAAGCTCTCAAGGGAATTACCCTGGAGATGGACACCCACGCCGTGGGGCTTCTGGGACCGAACGGCGCCGGAAAATCGACCCTCTTAAAAGCCCTCCTCGGCCTCCTCCCCATCAGCGGGGGATCGGGCGAGGTTTTGGGCATGCGCCTCCCTGAGGACGCCCAGGCGATCCGTCGAGCCATCGGATATATGCCGGAGAACGATTGCTATCTCCCCTATATGACCGCCGTCGACTACGTCAGCTTCAACGGACAGCTCTGCGGAATGCCTCGAAAAGACGCCTTTCGACGAGCCCATGAGGTCCTCTTTTATGTCGGCCTCGGAGAAGCTCGCTACCGCAAATTGGGCAGCTTCTCCACCGGCATGAAGCAGCGTGCAAAATTGGCTCAGGCTCTCGTCCACGGCCCCCGCCTTCTCTTCCTCGATGAGCCCACCAACGGCCTCGATCCCAAGGGCCGAGACGAGATGCTCACTCTTATCGAAGATGTCCGCACCCGAGATATCCGCATCGTCCTCTCCACCCACTTATTGCCCGACGTCGAGCGGATCTGTGACAGCGTCATCATGCTCAACGAGGGCCAACTGGTTCACCAGGGACCCATCGACGCCCTTCAAACTGGTGAGGAAGAACTCATCGAGGTGCAAACCCATCTCCAGGATGATGAGTTTAAGCGCCATCTGGAAGCGGCTGACTTCGACGTCATCGCCGATCATGACCGCTTAAAGATTCGAGTTCCCAAAGATCGTTGCCTGGACGACATCCTCTCGCTGGCCGTGGAATCGGACATCCAGATCCGCCATTTCATGCCCGAGAGACTCACATTGGAAACCGCCTTTTTACGTCTCCTCAACGAAGCAGACGACCCATCGGTCTCCCGTTGATGAATTCTTCTTACCAGGGCCCGAGGTTTTAGAGTTATGGCCATCCGCGATCAAGTATATACCCGCTACGACGGCACCATCCGTGAGCAATATGCCTGGGCCGTCATCGGCTGGACCGGATTTCGGACCTACTGGGCCTTCTGGCGCACCAAGCTGACGTTGCTGGCCGTATGGCTTCCGCCCCTCTTCTTTGCTCTTTTGGTGGTCGCCGAATACGCTCTGCAGTCTCAGATGGGGCAACTCGGTGACGGGGAGGCAACACCGGGTGTTGGCATGATCACCCTCTTTTTACAGGTTCAGATCTTTTCGCTGGCCCTGGTCTATGCCGCCAACGGCTGCGGCATTATCTCCGATGATCTGCGCCATCGAACCATTCAGCTCTATTTCTCCAAACCGATCACCCGCCTGGACTACGGAGCCGGCAAATACCTGACCCTCCTGCTGTTGGGAACGGTGGCCGTGATCATCCCCGCAGGATTGCTCGCCATGCTGCGGTCGGCGTTCTACGCCCAGAGCGGCATGTTGAGCGATATCGTCTTTATGCACATCAAGGGTCTGCTTTTGGCGGTCCTACTGGTCGCCGTGATGTCGGCCATGGTCATTGGGCTTAGCAGTCTGACCCGACGCACGGGATACGCGGTGCTGGCCTGGATCGGAGTGCTTCTGGTCCCCCTGATTCTCCACGCCATCTTTGGTGTCGCCTCCGAGGGCTCCCCGTTGGCCGCCCTCTGGAGCCTGCCCGGCACCACCGGGCTGGCTTCCCAGGCTTTGGTCGGCGGCGGCGAAAACCTCCCTGAATCCGTACCGATCTGGTCTCCCTTCGCCGTCTATGCAGCGCTCCTCGGCGCCGGCCTCGGCTCTTTATATTGGCGTATATCTCGTCTCGAAGGCATCGCCTGAGAACAGGCCTTAAAACCCTTGTGAGTTTCTTATGAGCACAACAAAAACCACCGAGTCCGGGCCCGACACACCCGAGACCACGCCCGTCGAACCGAAGAGTTCTTCCGAAGAGCCGGAAGGATCGAAGGCTTCGAAAGAACCGGCGAAGGTTTCCGTTCAAAACGACCCCAAAGAGGGTGAACAGGTCGGCGTAGACTCCATCGTTCGAATCGGCCGGGGGAAAACGGTCGTCGCCGTTCGCCGTCTCTCCTACTGGTACGGACAGGTCATCGGGGTCAACGATATCTCCCTCGATATCGGCCAGGGGGTCGTCGGACTTCTGGGACCCAACGGCGCCGGCAAATCGACCCTTTTGAAGTTGATGACCGGACAACTTCGCCCGGCCACCGGAATGGTCACTGTCAACAACCAACGGGTCTGGAATAGCTCCAAGACCTTCGCCGAATTGGGGTTTGTGCCCGAACAGGACGCCTTCTACGAAGAGATGACCGGTCGCCAATTTGTCACCCACCTCACCCGGCTCCAGGGATTCTCCGCTGACGACGCCACCGAGCTCGCCGCCGAGGCCATCGAAACGGTCTCGTTGACCGAGCAGGCCGATCGAAGAATTCGCGAGTACTCCAAGGGCATGCGCCAGCGAATCAAGATCGCCCAGGCCCTGGCTCATAAACCGACGGTCCTCTTCTTCGACGAACCCTTGAGCGGTACCGACCCCGTGGGCCGACGCCGAATCATCGATCTGATCCGAGAATTAGGCGATGAGGGCCGCACGGTCTTCGTCTCCAGCCATATTCTCCACGAAGTCCAGGCCATGACCTCTGATATCGTCCTGATCAACCGGGGCAAGGTCGTGGCCGACGGAAATCTCTTTCGCATCCGCGAATTGATCGACGAGCACCCCCATCGAATCTATGTGGAGTGTGATAAATCTCGTGAGTTCGCCGCCCTTTTGACCCCTTTTGAAGATATCAGCGAGATCCAATTTTCGGAGCGAGGCTTCTTTGTCTCCACCGACGATCCCGATGCCTGCTACGGCCGAATCCCACGTCTGAGCCTGGAGCACGGTTTCAAATTACAGGCCATGACCTCACAGGATAATAACCTGTCGGCCATCTTTCGGTTTCTTGTCCCCTGACTCAAGCGACAATAATGATGTCAACATCGGAAGCTCCCAAAATCGAACGGCCTCCGCGAAGCCTGTCTTCGCCAACGCTGGGCCTGCGACTTCTGAGCCTCGACTTCGGCCGCCAGATCCGGGCCCGCAAGACCCTGACCCTGGTGGCGATTCAACTCCTGCCCGTGGTCATCGCCGCCGTCTTCGTGATCTGGCGAGACGTCGATGGGATGAATCTATTTCGAAATACCATCGAGCACGTCTATATCCCCCTTCTTCTTCCCCTGGCGGCCCTCTTCTTTGGGGGCCCCACCATCGTCAACGAGATCGAAGGTCGCACCATCACCTATCTGACCTTGCGACCGCTGTCGCGGGCGACCCTCTTTCTCGCCAAATTGGCCTCCTCCATCAGCGTCGCCCTGGTGGCCACGCTCCTTCCGGTTCTGGCCCTCTTCGGGGTCTGCATGATCGGATCCGGCGACCCCCTCGGCGATAGCCTCCCCATGCTGGGAGCGGCCCTGGGAGCCGTGGCGGTGGGTGCGATCACCTACACCGCGATCTTCGCTTTTCTCGGAGTTCTCTTCTCGGCCACCCTTCTGCTGGGAATCGTCTATTTCGTCGTCGTGGAGTTGGTCTTTGCCGCGATCCCGATCATCGAATTGTTGAGCGTGAAATTTCATCTCCGCACCATCGCCGGCTTTACGAGCTCCGATCGGGCCGGATTTCTCGACCGTCTGATCCTGGAAGAGCCCCTGAATTTCGAATGGTGGTTCGGCGTCCTGATCGCTGGCCTGATGGCATCCTTCGCCATCATCGTCTCCACGCTCGTATTTCGACAACGACAATTTCACGTCTGAATCGGTAATTTCTAAACCCCTCGGCCTTGCCATTTGAGACGGTTTTGATATGAGACTGAGACCATGCCGGTCCGCTCGGTGCGGACCTTCCTCGTTGCCCCCCAAGGAGTTGCAGTCATGACCCAGGAACAGACCATTCCGGTTGTAGATCTTCGTGATTATACCGATGGAGACGAAGCCACTCGTCAAGCCTTCGTCAACAAAATCGGTGCCGCACTTAAAGATCTCGGATTCGTCGCTGTTGAAGGACACGGCGTGGACACGGATCTGCTCTACAAAAATTACGAGCTCTTCGAAGAATTCTTCGATCTTCCCGTCGAAACCAAGCGCAAATACGAAAACCCCGAGACCGGCCGCCAGCGCGGCTACACCTCCTTTGGCGTCGAGCACGCCAAAGACAGCGAAAAAGCGGACCTCAAAGAGTTCTGGCATATGGGCCGCGAACTCCCCCCGTCCCACCCGATGTCGGAACGCATCGACCACAACGTCTGGCCCGAAGAGGTCCCGGAGCTCAAAGCCAAAGGCCTCGCCCTCTATGAGGCGATGGAGAAATCCGCCGAGACCATGCTCAAGGCCATCTCCATTTATCTGGGACAGGAGGAAAACTTCCTTCCCGACATGATCGAAAACGGAAATTCCATCGTCCGGATCATCCACTACCCCGTCTGTGACGGCTTTGATGAGCCCGGCGTGATGCGCGCCGCCGAGCACGAGGATATCAACCTTATCACCCTCCTACCGGAGGCGACTCAGTCCGGTCTGGAGCTGCTCAAGCGCGATGGAGAGTGGATGCCGGTCTACTCCATTAAGGGCCAGATGATCGTGGACGCCGGTGATATGCTCAGCCGCATCACCAACGATGTCATCCCCTCCACCACCCACCGGGTCGTCAACCCGGAAGGGGAAGAAGTAGAGCGTCGATATTCGATGCCCTTCTTCGTCCACCCCCATCCCGATTACACCTTAAAGGTCCTCGACACCTGTCTCGAAGAGGGTGAAGAGCCCAAATACGATCCCATCACCGGCGAGGAGTTTCTCTTTCAGCGCCTCCGAGAGATCGGATTGAAATAAGTTCGATAAATCAACCCGGGCCATCCGTCATTGGAGCAATGGCGGGTGGCCCGGGGTGTAATCGAGGTCTGGTATTGCTCCTCTGCGACGAGGGCGCTACGATACCGCAGCGCCGCCTTAGCTCGCTTCTAATTTCGCTTCCGCCTCCACGGCCGGAGAAGACCCGATGAAACCTCTGAACAAACTCATCTATATCGCGCTCGTATTTTTCGTCTTTACTGCCGGCTGCGATCGCTGCCGCAGTAGCTCCGATGGACTCGAGCGCGCCGCCGATGCCCGCGTGACCACCCTCTCGGCCGCTCTGCCCGATACAGCCGACGCCGCCGTCGTGGTCCCCGATCTGACTCAGATGCGCACCAGCGTCGACTTTGCCCTGGAGCGGGTCTCCCATTATCAGCCTCAGATTCGAACCGTTGAGGCTCAGATCGCACGAGAAATGGGCATTCGCATCACCGATGAGCAGAGCTGGAAAGACTCGGGCATCTCCACCGACGGATCGCTGATTTTGGCCATCGTCGGCAACCGCCCCGTGGTGGCCACCTACGTCGATGATCGGCAGAAGTTCGAATCCCGCTTCATCGAGCGCATTCGCCGCTTCGCCGAGACCGAAACCCCGATCCGCTCGGAGACGATTAAAGGACAGAGCTATAAGATCTCCGGTGATGATCCCGCCAGAGACATCGCCTGGTTCTACCGCGACTCCATGGTCTTTCTGGCCATGCCCCCGCTCGACGCCCTGGGCGCTTATAAGGCGGGAACGGCCATCTCTGTCATCAGCGGCGTCGCCGAGGTAACTCCCGAGACATCTCTCGGCGAGAGCGAGTCGTTTAAAGCATTTCGAAGCGGCCTGGGCGACCACTTTCCCATCAGCTTCTATGTCCACGCCGAGCGTTATTTTGAGCGACCCGCTACCGGCCCTCAGTCCGGAGTTGAGGCCGCCCTTGAAAGTCTGGTCGCCTGGTCTCAGTCCAACGCCGACGCCGCCGGCATCGGGGCCCGGGCCGACGAAAAACGACTCGAGTTGCGGGCCTTCGTCAGCGGAGACGAAGAACTCTTAGCTGAAGCTCGAAAAGCCTATACCAGTGAAGCCGACACCGATTGGAGCGGCATGCTCACGGAGCGAACCGTCCTCGGCATTCGAACCGGATTCGACCTCAGCCACG
>SKNI01000569.1 GCA_007120615.1 Myxococcales bacterium
CAATCGCCAAGACGCGGAGGACCGCCAAGGCGCAGAGGAAGGGCAAGAAAAGGGGCGGGTCTGGGTGGGTCGCGAGTCGGCAGGGACTCGTATCTCCTTCGTGCGACTGAACGTAGGGAAACAGCAAGGGCTCCTCCACGACAAAGAACACGCCGGACTCGCAGAAGCCCTGCGCTCCAATCCTACTGGTGAGATCGTAGTCCCCTTCGACTCGCGACCCCACCGAGGCCCGCCTTTCCCTTCCTCTGCGTCTTGGCGGTTCTCTGCGCCTTGGCGATTGCCCTTGCCCTTGACCTTCTCTCCTTCTCTCTCCTCAGTATCCCAGTTGCCGCAACGTGGTCTGTATAGAACGGACGTAGGACCCACCAAAGAGTCGGGCGTGGACCAGAAGGGGGAAGAGGTTGTAGAGGTCTTTTCGAAGCTCAAAGAAGCCCGGGGAGATGGGGTGATGTTCCTGGTATCGGGCGTAGAAGCGGTCGCCGAAGGTGTGGAACAGGGAGATGAAGGCCAATTCGATTTCGGGGTCGGCGAAGTAGATGGCGGGGTCGATAAAGCCGGCCAGGTGTCCCTGGTGAAAGAGGACGTTTCCGCTCCAGACGTCGCCGTGGATAAGAGATGGTGGCCGGGGAACTTCGATGAGGTCGTGGATGTCGGAGGCCAGGGCGTCGATGCGGTCGAAGGTGTGGGCGTCGAGTTGTCCGGCTTCGAGCGAGCGGCGGGCCATGTCGCGGAGGCGGTGGTCGGCGAAGAATTCGGGCCAGTTTGAGGACTGGGGATTGGGAAGGGTCAGTCCACCGATGAGGGTGTCGTTTGTAAATCCATAGCTTTCGGCGGTGATGTCGTGGAGCTTTGCAAGGGCGTCTGCCGCCTCGATCTCGGCGTCTTTGCCGGGGCGCCCGTCGTTCTCCAGAAAGGTCATGATCAGGAGGCTATCTTCGCCGTGGAGAACCCGGGGGACAGTCAGGGAAGTGTGAGTTCCGAGGTAGGTGAGCATCTGGGCTTCGATGCTCAGCCGGGGATTTTTACCGGCGTCTACCTTTGCCACCACCTGCGTGCCGTCCTGTTGTTGAGCGGCGTAGACTTCACCGACGCAGCCGCCGGAGAGGGAGCGCAGGCCTGTGATTTCCTGGTCGAGTACGTGGGAGATGCGATCGATGAGTGTGGTCATGAAGAGTCTTTTTTCCCTTGTCGAAATCGGAGGGGCGTTTATACTCGCTGCGTTCCAATAATCGGCGCTCATTCGCCAGCCTGGGGTTGTATCGCAGTCGGGAAGCGGAAGATGTTTCGCATCACGTATGGAGGGGAGCGAGCAACAACACGGGCGCCTCAATGTTGATGCCAATCATCATCACCTGCGAGGACTTACCATATTATGAAGACCCACACGACCTTTACACCACCGTTACACCAATCCGAGTCCCGGCCAAAAGAGTCTGAGGAGGATCTTTCCGAGGGGCAATTGCGTTCGGTTAACCCGGTCAATCGAAGAATCATCGGAGAGGTAGAAGTGACGGCGCCGGAGGCGGCGCTGGAAGTGATGGAGCGCGCCCGAGAAGCACAGCGGGCCTGGATGCGAAGACCGCTCTCCTACCGGATCGAGCGGGCCAGGTCGGTATTTCAAGATCTGTTGAACTGGAGAGGGGAGTTACTTGATCTCATCGTCGATGAGACGGGAAAGAGTGCGGTGGAGGCCCGCTGGGAGCTGTGGAATACCTGCGAGGAGATCGCCGAGTTATGCGACCAGGGCGAAGAGAAGTTGCGAACGGAGTCGCGAGCTTCCTGGTTTTCACCGGTGGGCACCTGTGAGTCGAGCTGGCACCCGCTGGGTGTGGTGGTAGTGGTGGCCTCGGCCTATGAGCCGTTGCAGACGGCGGTGGGACCGGCGCTTTCGGCGTTGATCGCGGGCAATGCCGTGGTCATCGTCGCCGACAGAGACTCTCCTTTGACGGTACAATCGGTGGCCAATATCGCGGCGACTTCCGGGGTGCCCGATGCGCTGTGTCAGGCGGCCATTGGAGGGCGAAGGCTGGTGGATGCGCTGGCGGACCGGGCCGATGGAATCGTCTCCTACGGGTCATCGACGGTGACCCGTAGGCTGGCGCGCAGGCAGGGCGGTCGGATGATTCCGGTGCTGGGGCGGTGGACGACCAGAGATGTGATGGTCGTACTCAGCGATGCCGACATCAAAGCGGCCGCTCGGGCGGCGGTGAGTGCCTCGTGTAGCGGAGCCGGGCGTCGTCGTCGGGCCCTTCGACGAATCTATGTCCAGGATACGGTCCTCGATCCCTTCGTCGACGCGGTGGTCGAAGAGGTCGGCAGTCTTCGCCAGTTGCATCGCGGCGAGGAGACCCTGCAGGTAGGGCCGCTCTTTGAGGAGGAGGATGTTCAGAAGATCGAGCACCTGGTTCAGGAGGCTTCCACAGGCGGGGCCCGTCTGGTCGCGGGTGGTCGCGCCCGCCCTCGGTGCCAGGGAGCCTTCTTTGAGCCCACCGTGTTGACCGGCGTCGATGAGACGATGGGGTTGTGGACAGAAGATGTGCCGGGGCCGGTGGTGGCCATCGCCCAGATTCGGGCCCCGGCGGAGGCGGTGATGCGAACCCGAAGTGTGGAGGGATACGGGGCGGTTTCGATCTTTTCGAAGAGTCGGACCGTAGCCCAGGATCTGGCTCGACGCATGAAAGCGCCGGTGGTGGGGATCAATGAAGTGGTCTGTGATGTGCCGGCGTCGGCGCCGATGGTGCGAGGATGTATCGATGGTCCATACGACCCGGTGGGAGCGGATAGACTCCGCCCGCTGTCTCGTCGAGTGCTGCAGGTGGAGCGGCGGTGGAGCGGCCTGGCCCGGGTTTTGGAGGCTCGTTCACCGGAGAAGATGGAGCGGTTTTTGGACTCCGCCATTGCCCTGGTGCATCGCCGGGGGTGGGTTCGTAGAACGGTGGAGACGGTTTGGCCACCTCGATAAGCGCGGGGTTAGGGGGTTAATAACCGACCAATTTCCTTCTGGGAATTGGTCGGTTTTTTTTGGGGTTGGCCTTCTACGAAATAATCGGTTCTCGGGGACGGCGTTGTGACCTCGAAGGCTTGATACACATCCATAGATTCGGTACCTTCGAGGAGTTGTCCGATATGACGATCAAAACTGTTTATAAATTATGCTGTTTCATGAAGGGGTATTATGAATATCCGTAGCGCACGCACAGCTGGCGCACTCCTATGTCTGTCGATGCTCGTCGCAACGGCGGCCTGTTCCAGCGATCCCGATACGGATACGCCGGATACCGACGTATATATCGACGCCGGTGCCGACACCGAAGAGCCCGACCCCGATACCGGCGATCCCGACACTGGAGAGCCCGACACTGGAGATCCCGATACCGGCGAGCCCGGTGATGACGGTCTGGTGCTCCAGGGGCATCTGGCTCCTTCAGGCGGCATGTCCATGAGCAGCAGCTTTACTCTCTCCGGTGAATTGGCGCCGAATATGCCAGCCACGGTGAGCAGCTCGGCCAGCTTTGTACTTGAGCAAACCCCGCCCAGGATGGAGGGAGCCAATGAATGATATGAGAGATAATGAACCAGAACTAAATACGCAGTGTTCGCTTTGTAGAATAAGAAGGAAATCAAAAATGAAGATGTCTAATTGGATCGCCGTGCTCGTCACGATGTCGTTTTTATTGGCCTCCTCGTCTGCGCTGGCCGCCGTGCCGCAGACGATGACCTATCACGGAAATCTCTCATCGTCCGGTGGCGCGCCGGTGGACGCCGTGGTGGAGGTAACCTTTAGAATCTACACTGCCGAAGCGGGAGGAAATGAAGTGTGGAGCGAGCAGACCTCCTCCGTTGATGTCGTGGAGGGAAGTTTTTCGGCAGTTCTGGGCGCTACCGAGTCTCTCGAAGGTGTCTTCGACGGCGATGACTACTGGCTCGAGATCACTATCGATGGAGAGAGCCTGAGCCCCAGGACACCTGTGGACTCCGTTCCCTACGCCATGAAAGCCGGCAGTGCCGACGACGCACAGACCCTCCAGGGCATGGCACCCGGCGATCTCTCAGCCAGCTCGGATGCCTCGGCGATCGAATTCGACAATACGGGCTCCGACCTCGACGCCACGGACATCCAGGCGGCACTCGCCGAGCTCAGCCAACAGGTCAGCCAATTGCAGGCGGAGCTAGCCAACAAAGCCGATCAAGCCGCTCTCGACGCGCTTCAGAGCACGGTCGCCGAGAAGGCCGATCAGAACGAAGTCGACGCGCTTCAGACCTCCCTTGCCACGAAGGCCGATCAGAATGAAGTCGACAGCCTCGCCACCCGGATGACTTCCGCCGAAAGCGATATCTTGAATCACACCAGCGACATCAACACCAATACCACCAATATTTCGAGCAACGCCGGCGCCGTCACGGCCCTCGAGAATCTGACCCAGGATATAGAGCGCTCCACGATCAACGGATATACCTCGTTGGTCTTCGAGGAGGTCAATCTCCATCTTCGAAATGGGCTCGGTTCTACCGACGGAAGTAATGATATTACCGATCCTGACGATATCGACGTCAACGGTCTCGGAAACCTTATCGTCGGCTACGACGAAGCACGAGAAGATGAAAGTGACAAGAGTGGTTCTCATAACCTGGTCGTCGGCCCCCGCCACAACTATTCCTCAGTTGGTGGGTTGATCGCCGGGTTCGAGAACTGGACTTCCGGTAATTACTCCTCCGTCAGCGGCGGAGCTAACAACGAGGCCTCCGGTATTTACTCCTCCGTCAGCGGCGGATCGCGCAACGTGGCCTCCAATTCTCACTCCTCCGTCAGCGGCGGACAGGACAATGAAGCCACCGGCATCCACTCCTCCGTCAGCGGCGGACAGGAAAACGTGGCCACCGGCATCCGCTCCTCCGTCAGCGGCGGACGGGAAAACGTGGCCTCCGGCATCCGCTCCTCCGTCAGCGGTGGCTACCAGAGGACTGCTTCTGTTAACCATAATTGGGCGGCGGGAGGCCTCTCTGAGTCCTTTTAGACACTCCTGAGACTCGCAAAACGCCGCGTCGATCGCTTCGATGCGGCGTTTTTTTGTTCTTGAACCAGATTCGCTCAATGAATGCCTGACCAACTTGTTCGGAGCTTCGGATTGCTGGATGAACACATAGGCCTACGTTGCCTTTGGGGCCGATAACATCCTTGTGCGAGGACAGGGATGTCCACGGCCCCAAACTCTATTCGGCGGCTCCCACTCTCGTCGTTTTGCTGTACACTTGGGAGCGTCGTCGTTACACTTGAGCCCCCCCCTGAAGGCAGGTGATGGGGATTGATTTTTACGAGTTTCATAGAGCGACTTCGCTCTGCCGGAGGCATTCCCAGATGGAAGAAAAACTCGAGCTTGCACGGGAGCTTCTCCAGAAAATCGAAGAGACCGATGGAGAGGAGCGATACCGAAATTATCGCGACCAACTCTACGGGTTGGGATCGGCTATCATCCCGGTATTACGAGAGAACCTCTCCAGTCAGAGCTATCTGCGACGGATGGCTGCGGCGACCAACCTGGGTCGGCTGGGCCATCCGGAGTCGGTCTCCGATCTGGTGCGTCTGCTAAACGATCCCCAGGCGGGGGTGCGGGAGATGGCGCTTTTTTCGCTGGGGATCTTAGGCGACCCATCGGTGACCGAGGCGGTGTTGCAGGCGTTGCATGATTACGACGCCGATGTGCGCTACCGGGCGCTGGTGGCGCTGGGGGACTTGAGTTATCCCCACCTCGAAGAAGTTCTTCTGCGGTGTATGGAAGATGAATCCTACGGGGTTCGAGAGCAGGCCCTCTCCCAGCTTCGGGCCGCGGCCACGCCGCGGGCGCTTCCGATGGTGCTCAAGGCATTATTGGAGCGGGAAATAGAGATGCAGCGAAGCGCCGAGGAGCTCCTCGATCGTCTGGTGCCCCGGTTGACGAGAGAGCATTATCGAAAATTGCCCCAGCAATTGACCCCTCGAGAGCGGCGGTTGATCCTCAATTATCTGGAGGGCCGAAATCTTCAGGAGGTCTACAGCACGCTGTGGCAACGGCTGCAATTGGTGTCTCGATCGGAGTCCTCGGGGCGGGGGCTTGATAAATACGGAAGGCTCTTGCAGAGCGAGGATGAAGAGCCGTTTTTGATGCGGGCCTACGGGCGCGATGATGTGGTCGAAACGTTGGTGGAGCATTTTACCGATGAGGGCTCCAGCCGCAGTATTTTGCTGGTGGGAGAGGCCGGCGTGGGCAAGTCGGCGATCATCCATCAGATGGTCCATCAATTGCGCGATGCCGAAGAAGACTGGCAGATTCTGGAGACCAATACGAGCGAGCTTATCAGCGGAACTCGCTACCTGGGAGACTGGGAGACCAAGCTCAAGGAGATGGCGGCGGCCATCTTAAAGCACGACCATGTCATCATCTACATCACCAACCCCAATGACCTTCTGGGGGCGGGGGCTCATTCCAAGAGCGATGAGAACTTTGCGGACTTCTTTAAGCCCTATCTTCAGCGGGGACAGCTGCGGCTCATCGCCGAGTGTACCGAAGAAGATCTCAAAAATGGGCTGACCCGAGACCCCGGCTTTTTAAGGATGTTTCGCCAGGTCAAAATCCAGCCCATGGATGAGGCCGAGACCCTGGAGGTGTTGAGCCAGCGGCTGGTCGACATCGACGTCGACGAAGAGCGAGTGGTACACGCCGAACCGGGTTGTCTGGAGCAGGTGTTGGACTTCGCGGAGAGTTTTTATACCCGCAGTTTTCCACCGGGACGGGCCTGTGACCTGATGGATGCCCTGGTCGACTATACCGAACGCATCGACGATGGAGAGGGCGACTTTGTGCTCTCCGTAGAAAATATCCCGCCCTGTCTGGCGCAGGTCACCGGGATGAGCCTCGATTTGCTCGATGATACGGTGCCCCTGGATCTGGACGAGACCCGGGACTGGTTTATGAAGCGCCTCATCGATCAGGAGCACGCCGTAGAGGCGATCATTGATCGTCTGGCG
>SKNI01000566.1 GCA_007120615.1 Myxococcales bacterium
AGGCGGTCCGTATAGGGAAAGACCTGCGTCCAGGTGGAGGCTTCGCATTCCTTCTCAAAACCTCGATGGAGATACCCCACTTCGGTTTCACATTTGATGACCTTCTCGCCCTCCAGAGTGAGGGTAAAACGCACCGTTCCGTGAGTGGCCGGATGGCTTGGCCCCATCTGGACGATCATCGGTTCGGTGTGGATGTCCTGGTCAATCGGTTCGTAGATGTCTTCTGCCATGATCTTTTCCCGACGGTAAAACGTAAGCGTCCGCGGCTATTAAGCGTCGCGAGAGCCCTCGGATGGTTTCTGTTTGACGAAGACGTTGAACTCTTCGACGCTATCGCGCTCTCGCATCAGAAGGTCAACGCGGGGCTGCGATGCTTGTTTGGCGTAATCCTTTCGAAGGGGATGGCCCTCGAATTCTTCATAGAGCAATACGCGACGAAGGTCGGTGTGGCCGACGAATTCGACGCCGTACATATCCCAGACCTCTCGCTCCATCCAGTGCGCCGCACCGTAGAGACCTTCGATGGAGGGTACCGTGCAATCCTCTTCCTCTACGACCACCCGAAGGGTCAGCATATGCTTCTTTTCGATGCTGTAGAGGACGTAGACCACCTCGAAGCGAGGGAGTCGCTGCAGATAGTCGACGCAGGTGATTGCCCGGAGCATATTGAGCTGCGTTTTGTCGTCGTCGCGCAGCTTCTCGATGACTTCCGGGAGCCGGTCGCGCTTCAAGATAACGGTGTCATTTCCCAGCCGGGAGTGGCTGTCGATGACCTCGTCCTCGAAGTTCTTTTTGACGAAATCGATGAGTTTCTTAGACATGATTAACCTTCGTTTCCGTCAACGCGCTGAAAGAGCTGGCCTTCTGGAACGCCGTCGGCGTCTCGGGCTCGGAGCTTTTCTTCGTAGGCGTATTTTCGCCAGGGCTCGTCCTGGATCTTCTCCTGCAATTTGAGCAGGGCGTCGATCACCTGTTCGGGACGAGGCGGGCAGCCCGGGATATAGACGTCGACGGGGATGATTTTGTCGATCCCCTGTACGGTGGCGTAATTGTCGTAGAAGCCGCCGGTGGATGCACATACCCCGAAGGCCATGACCCACTTGGGCTCGGCCATCTGCTCGTAGATTCGTCGCAGAAAGGGGGCGAGTTTGTGATTTACGGTGCCCACGACCCACAGAAGGTCAGCCTGTCGCGGGGAGAACCGAGGGATCTCGGCCCCGAAACGGGCGATATCATAGCGAGCGGTGGCCGTCGCCATATACTCCATCCCGCAGCAGGCGGTGACAAAGGGGTACTGAAAGAGCGAATGCTTTCGGGCCCAGTTGACCGTGCTCTCTAAACGAGTGGTGATGACTTCCGGTAGTTGATGTTCTAGTCCCATTCGAGACCTCCCTGACTCCATTCGTAGACGAGTCCAATGGTCAGGATCGTCAGGAATATCGCCATTACGGAAAAGCTGTAAAAACCGTGGCCCAGAGCGTTGCTATCTTGCCAGCTCATGGCCCAGGGAATGACGAAGATCGTCTCCAAGTCGAACAAGATAAAGCTAATGGCCACCATATAAAACTTGACGCTGAAGCGCATCCCATGGGGTTCACCGATGGGATTGGAGCCCGATTCATAGGGCATCATCTTTTCAGGCGTCGGATTTTTGGGGCCAAAAAATTGAGCAAGGCTGATGATGACTACGACAACCCCGAAGGCCATCAACGTCAATAAAATCAGCGGGATATAATCAGCGAGGACCATGGTAGCGAACTCGTCCCAGGGGGTAGTCGGTTGCCCGACGGTGCTTCGTCAATTGGTTTGTCGTATCGGTGAAAAGTCCCGCCGTTGCGCCCTGCGCGAGAGGTGGGTTTTCAACCGGGCTAGTGACTAACACGGTCCGTCGCGAGGTGTCAAATATGGCGCTCAATCAGTTTCAATCGTCGTGTTCAGGCGGATCAACCGCCTCGTTAATCGATCGCCAACAATCGCTTCGGTCGACATAACGCATGGGGCGGGGCAAACAATCCATCTTGAGTTGAGAAGGGGGCGCGGTGATCGATAATGATCCTTGTCTTCGGAGGCGTATTGACCTATCCCCGTCGAGCCGCTCGGGGTACCCCCCAGAATTCTTGCGGTTCAACAACGCAATAAACGAATAGAAATCCTTCCTGATATAGCCCAACTCAAAAAGTAGAAGAGTCCACCTCTTTCGCCGGTGCGCACGGTTTTGTCGTGTCCGCATCTACGGCCCATTCTTTCCTTTTTTCGGCAAAGATGCGGCTCGGTGAGCGGGGTCTGGTACGGTCAATATCAGAGATCAACACTCGAAAAAGGTCGCACAGATTGTTGCAACAATTAAAGAGAGTAAAAGAAGCCTGGTTTGCCAATATTCGGCTCGACGTTTTAGCGGGCATGACCGTCGCCCTGGCCCTGATACCGGAGGCGATCGCCTTCTCGATCATCGCCGGCGTCGACCCCATGGTCGGTCTATACGCCTCATTTTGCATCGCCATTACCATCGCTTTTGTGGGCGGACGACCGGGGATGATCTCGGCCGCCACCGGCGCCATGGCCCTTTTGATGGTCACGCTGGTTGCCTCCCATGGGCTGGAATACCTGCTGGCTGCCACCATCCTGACCGGGATCATCCAGTTTATCTGCGGATTGCTCAAGGTGGGGCGGTTTATCACCTTCATACCCCACTCGGTGATGCTGGGGTTCGTCAACGCCCTGGCGATCTTAATCTTTATGGCCCAGCTCCCCTATATCCTGGGGATGGGCTGGCTTGTCTATGTCCTGATCGGGGCAACGCTTTTGATCATCTACGGGCTGCCCCGTTTGACGAAGTCGGTGCCCTCGGCGCTGGTGGCCATTGTGGTGATGACGGCGCTGTCGATATCGATGGGGTTTGGCGTTCAAACCGTGGGCGATATGGGAGCCATCAGCCGTACGCTGCCCGTCTTTGCGCTCCCCGATATTGAACTGTCTGTTGCGACCTTGATGATCATCTTGCCCTACTCACTGACCCTGGCGCTGGTGGGTATGTTGGAGTCACTTTTGACGGCATCCATCGTCGATGAGATGACCCAGACCAAGAGTGATAAGAATAAGGAGCTGCGCGGCCAGGGCATCGCCAACTCCATCACCGGATGCTTCGGGGGCATGGCCGGTTGCGCGATGATCGGTCAATCCGTGATCAACGTGAAGTCCGGAGGGAGCGGGCGGTTGTCTTCGCTTGTGGCAGGGGCATTCTTGATGTTTTTGATCATCGTCCTGGGAGACATCGTCATGATGATCCCCATGGCAGCCCTGGTGGGCGTGATGATCATGGTCTCCATTGGCACCTTTGACTGGCAGTCGCTGGTTGATATGCGTCGAATTCCCCTCTCCGATACGGTCGTCATGGTCGCCACTGTGGCGGTCACCGTTTATACCCACGACCTCGCCAAAGGCGTCGGCGTCGGGGTGGTGTTGAGCGCCGTGATCTTCGGCTGGAAGATCGCCTCTCTTCAAATCACCAACTCGATTCAAGCCGATGGAGCCAAACTCTATAAGGTGCGTGGGCAGATGTTCTTTGCCTCGACCAGCGCGTTTGCCGACCACTTTGTTCCGGCAAATGATCCGGACCATATCATCATCGACTTCTCCTCCTCTCATATCTGGGATCACTCCGCGGTCGCCGTGATCGCGCGGGTTCTACTCAAGTATAAGAGTGCGAAAAAGAGAGTCTCCATCACCGGTCTCAATAAAGACAGCCAGGAGCTCGTCGATCGAATCGGACTGGCGCCACCCTCGGGTCACTGATCGCTGTCGACCATTAAAATGGTCCTGTCATTACCCTTTTATCAAAAGTGAGAACCCCATGTTTCAGAAAATATTGCTGGCCACAGACGGCTCCTCCATCGCCGACCGAGCTGCTGAGAAAGCCCTGGAGTTGGCGTCAGAGATTACCGATGCCCATATCACGGTGCTCCACATCAGCTCCGACGCACCCAACCGCACGGAGTTGATGAAGGCTCATATGGATGTGAAGTTCGTCCTCGAGTCGAAAGCCCATAAGGTCATTCAAAAAACCACGCAGCGATTGGAAGAGGCCGGGATTCCCTTTTCGCTCGAGGTCGGTCTCGGGGAGCCGGCGGATAAAATCGTCAAATACGCAAAGGATCACGAAATGGAGCTGATCATTATCGGCAGCCGCGGTCTTGGCGGGATTAACTCCGTGCTTCTGGGAAGTGTGAGCCAGCGCGTGACTCAGCAGTCCTCGTGTCCGGTGATGATTGTGAAGTAGGGACGGGCCCGAAACGCCCACCCGAAAACCAAAAGTGGTTGATACGCCCGCGTAAACCCTCTCCAGGGCCCGCAGTTCAGGGGCCAGGGGAGGTCCCCGAGCAGCGCGAGGGGGGGAGGGGCCCCGACGGAAATTAGAAGCGTACACATCGAGACTCTTCTGAGCTTCAAACCGGGCCCCTCCGACCGGGCTTTGCAGCCCGGCCACCTCCCCCGCGACCTGAACAACGGCCGCCGGAGAGGATTGCCGTCGGTTCTCTGGACTACTTGGTTCACGGGCCGCGGCCCGAAGCGCCTGAGAAAGCCCACTCGAAAACCAAAAGCGGTGGACACGCCCGCGTAAACTTTCCCCGCGGCCTGAACTGCACTGGCCGGAGAAGATTGCCGTCGCCCCCCTGCAGGTCTGCAAGAGTGTTCAGCTTTTTTCTTGACCTTTGGACACTTGTTCAGTAGTTTGTTGGCTACGACTTTTACGAGACGGCTGCTCACCCAAACCGACGGACCGGGAAGATGATGAAACCAGAGGCCAAATTAACCAAACGACAGGGGACCGTATTGGAGGTCATCGCCCAGCATATCGAAGAGGTGGGTTATCCGCCGACGATTCGAGAACTCGGCGACGCCCTGGGAATTCGCTCCACCAACGGGGTCAACGACCACTTAAAAGCGTTGGAGAAGAAGGGGTATCTGACCAGAGAAGACGCCAAGTCTCGGACGATGCGGCCTATCTTCTGGCCCGACGGCACTCCCTATGAGCAGGGCGCAAACTCGGACTCTACCGAGGACTACGACGAGGAGATTCACCAGGTCCGGGTGGTGGGGCGAATCGCCGCCGGTATGCCGGTGACGGCCATCGAGCAGACCGAAGAGATCGTGGCCATCGGCCAGGGGCTTTTAGGGCGCCAGCAAAAAGACGTCTTCGCCCTGCGCGTAAAGGGGGAGTCCATGATCGAAGATGGGATCTTCGATGGGGATTATATCTTTGTACGAAAGCAGGCCGATGTGCGAGACGGAAAGATCGTGGCCGTCATGATCGACGGAGAGGCCACCGTGAAGCGTCTCTTTCGGGAAGGAAATCGAGTCCGTCTGGAGCCGGCGAACGCCGCGATGGAGCCCATCTTCGTTCACGCCGATGAAGCTCGAGAGACGATGATCATCGGGCCCGTGGTGGGAGTCTACCGACGGCTTTGATGAGCGCTGATATTCTTGCGGTCCCTGCGGAGCGCGGACGTCCCCGTCCGCTTTTAAAAGCGGGAGAGGTTTATAGGCCGAAGAGCCGGCCCTGAGCGCTGAGCGAGAATAAATCCATGGATACGGCGATGGCCACGTGGAGCACCACAGCGGGCCAGATGGATTTGTAGTGATAGGAGATGGCTCCCAGCGCGATTCCGGCGATGATGGAGCCCAGGGTCTCCGGCATGGGCTTTCCGAAGTGAATCATGGTGTAGGGGATCGTGGAGACCAGAATGGCGTACACCCCGAAGCGTCGTTTGAGTCCGTGGATCAAAAATCCCCGGTAGAAGAATTCCAGGGCGAAGAATTGCCCTCCGTAGATCATCAGCCAGGCGATTAGGTCAAAGGTGCTGCGGTCGGCGTGCTGATAGAAGGGGTAGGTCGATTGAAAGCTGTCGGTGAAGGCGACAAAGACCACCGGAGGTAGCATAAACAAAAAGAGCCCCAGGGTCAGACCGAAGGGGACTTTGCCTTTCCGAAAGGAGAGTCCGTAGTCGGAGAGGCGCTCTTTTAAAACGAAGCGGATAATGAGCACGGGGACGATGAAATACCCCAGGATGGTGGTGCCGCTCCAATAGGCCAGCCGGGTGAGGCGGCCGTATTCGCGGTCCATGAAGATATCGCGCAGCCAACCCTCGGCGTCGTCCATAAACGGCCCGAAGATGAACTCCATGCTTCGCCAGTCTCCGGAGGAGCCGTAATAGTCGAGCCACGATAAGATCACCGCCGCCGAGAGCATGACCACCAGAAGTTGGCGGTCCAGGCGATTGACCGGTCGGGCGAGCTGAGCGTTACGGCTCTCCTCTTCGTGAACGGCGATGGCCTGATTGATTTTTTTCAGTATAGTTCGAGGAGAAAAGGCCATGAAACGGTCATCTCGGGTACTGGCAGAACCGGAAGTTCGATGGATGAGAAGCAGGACAAAACCTGGCGAAATGCGGCGGCGCGTCACAGCGCGACGGGGCCTCGATCGGTAGCAGTACTGCCACCGGAGTTGGCCAACCAGATCGCTGCAGGTGAGGTGGTAGAACGCCCGGCGTCGGTCGTCAAGGAGTTGGTGGAAAATAGCCTCGACGCCGGGGCCCGCCGAATCGAGGTGACCATTGAGAATGGCGGCCGTGATCTGATCCGGGTGGAGGACGACGGCTGCGGCATGGCGCGAGAAGATGCGCTGCGCGCCCTGGAGCGCCACGCGACCAGCAAGTTGACCCGTGTGGAAGACCTCTTTGAGATCGGAACCCTCGGGTTTCGCGGCGAAGCGCTGCCCTCGATCGGGTCGGTTTCGCGCCTGGAGTTGTTGACCAAGACCCACGGATCGATCTCGGGGACGAGAGTTTTCGTGGAGGGCGGCACGATTCGGGAAATCGAAGATGTGGGAAAGGCAGCCGGGACGACGGTGCTTGTTGAAGAGCTC
The DNA here is from genome assembly GCA_007120615.1 of Myxococcales bacterium. Lineage (GTDB taxonomy): Bacteria > Myxococcota_A > Bradymonadia > Bradymonadales > Bradymonadaceae > SKNI01. The sequence goes on from SKNI01000566.1 coordinate 6,923, forward strand.
TTTTTTAATACTCCGGCGCGGCTAAAATTTTTAAAGACTCCCGCCACCG
>SKNI01000356.1 GCA_007120615.1 Myxococcales bacterium
ATCGAAGCGAAAGAGGATCGGCTTGAGAATGTTTTTATAGGCGAATTGAACGAAAGACATAGCGGCTCCAACTGGTGGCTGTTCGTTACTGCTCATTAATAATCACAAGACCAGTTCAGTCATCCCCATCTCCCCCGAACAAATGGAGTCACGGGTTCAAAACGGAAGAATCTGCTGCTCTTGCGGAGGCTCTTCTACGGGTGTAGACCGAAAACTCAGAAGCGGTCCAGGCTCATGGCGAGGGGCTGCGCGCAGGCAGATCTCACGGCCCTTGATGGCCTTAGAAACGATCGAGGTGGCCTGCTCGGGCGAGTTATTCTTCTCGCTCAAATGGACCAGGATCACCGACTCCAGCCCGGGATGAATGACCCGTCGAACCAACTCTCCGCATTGGTCGTTGGAGAGGTGGCCGCCCCGGCCGGAGATGCGCCGTTTGAGAAAGGCCGGGTACGGGCTCCACTGGAGCATGCGCACGTCGTAATTGGCCTCCACGATCAAGACATTACAGTCTTTCAAGGCGGCCAGCACCGGTCGAGTGACCTGGCCGAGGTCCGTGGCGACGGCCAGGGCGAATCCCGGGATCTCGAAGCGAAACCCTACGGGCTCTCGAGCGTCATGAGAGGTCCGAAAGGGGTGAATCTCGACATCTCCGCAGGTAAAGTTTCGACCCGCTTTTATGGTCTTCACCGTCGCCGCAGAGAAGTCTCGGGACGTGCCGGCGGTGGCATAAATCGCAAGTTCCTGGTGGTGCTTTACGAGTTGCTCGAGGCCTTTGATATGGTCGGTGTGCTCGTGAGTGATCAACACCGCCGCAAGCCCGGCGATGGACTCTTCTATGGACTCCATTCCCTCTTGAAGTCGAGAGTAAGAGATGCCCGCGTCGAGGAGGAGGCGAGTGTCGCCAAAGCGCAGGAATGTTGCGTTTCCCGAGGATCCACTGGCGAGGGTTTTGAGGCGAATGGTCATATTTTGGGAGGTCCTGTATTGTGCAAATCTACTGCTCGCGCACCGACAGAGATACCGTATTTTTTGGCGTTCGCGAAGGATCGAAACGGAGCGCGGACGGCGCTCCCGTGATAAAGGTTTGAGTCCAATGAAGACCACCGCCGAACAAAAACGCCGTCTGCGGTTGGAGCAGCTTCGGGACCGGTTCATCGCCGCCACTCTTGGCACACCATCGCTTCGTCTGCGACGCCTCGCCAGGTCCAGGGGGCTGGATCTGAGCCGGCTGAAAGAAAAAGACCCGCGCGCATTTGAGGAAGTCCTCTCGGCGCTGGGACAATCCGGTAGCACTGACGTTGCGAACGAGGCCGTAGCGCTCTGCGATATTCGCCCCGATGCAAACCTGGAAGCCTTCGCCGATGACGTCTCGGTTCTGGCCCACGCCGCCCGAGAAGAGCGACTGGAATCGGGCTCCGACGACCTCGCAATTGGCTGGCCTTTTCTCGAGGGCTCGACCCGAGATGGCACCTGGATTCGGGCGCCTCTTTTGCTCTTTCCCATCTCATTGAAGACCTCCAAGAAGGGCCGACTCTCCTGGCAACTTCGCTCCGAAGGCCCCGCCGTCCTCAATGAACCACTGGTAGAATTTCTGGTTCGGGAGCAGGGCTTTCGCCTCGACTTCACGGAGCTTTTCGACGACGAAACGCCTCAAATTACAGAACAATCCTGGGGCCAAATCTCCAGGCATCTTCAGAAAATGGGACTTCCCTTCGGTGAGTCTTTCGACGAGGGGTCCTCGGCCAACGAGACCTCCCAGAAGCTCCCACCACTTCAGAAAATAGACCCTGTCACCAGTGAAGAACGAGAGACTGCGGCCCTCGACAGCTTTCAGCTTCGCCATCACATCGTCATGGGCCGTTTTCCGGTCTCCGCCAGCAACGTCATCGTCGACTACGACGAGATTCTGGCGCGCAACCTCGACGCTCAGGATCTGGGCCTGGCGGCGGAGTTATTGCTCGTCGACGAAGACGCAGAGTGGCAAGAAGAAGCCGCCCTGGAAGACCGAGATGACACCGCCGACGAGGAGCTTTCCAATGACGTCCTCGGCGACTGGCAGCGCTGGCAGGTCTTTGCCTCCGACGCCAGCCAGGACGCCGTATTTCGATTTGTGGAGAATGCCACCGACCGCGACGGCATCGTCGTTCAGGGACCGCCGGGGACGGGAAAATCACAACTCATCGCCAATTTCGTGGGCGCCGCCATCGCCCTTGGCCAGCGTGTTCTGGTGGTCTGCACCAAGCGGGCCGCTCTCGACGTCGTCGCCGCGAGGCTGACCGCCTCGGGGCTCGGCGAACCCATCGCCGTCGTCCACGACGTGGGCCGAGACCGAAACGAGGTCTGCGCCGACCTGGAATCGACGCTCTCCCAACTCGAGGATCACCTCTCCGGGGCCACCACCCGACAACGGGAGATCGCCCGCGCCGAGGCCGAGCACCAACGCGCTCTCGACCGACTGGCCGCCCGTCTTCAACACTCCCATCAGGCCTTCTCGCTCCTGGCCACCTCACAAAACGGCAAGCCCCCGCTGGCCGAGTTGCAGGAGCGCGCCCTCGACGACGACCACCGCCCCTTGCCCGATATGGTCCCCGTGGCCGACGCCGTCACCGAGGCCGAACTCTTCGAGAAGCTGCCCCGCCTCGAGACCCTGGCTCCACTCGCCGCCCCGCTTGCGACGCCCCATCCCCTGGGCATCCGCGGCGCCTGGGAGGACTTCGACGAAGACGACTTTCAGGACCTCTTTGAAGTGATCGCCGAGCTCTGCGATATCACCGGCGACGCCGGCGCTCTCGAGGACGCCACGATGACCCCCGAAGAGAGCATCGAGCACGAGGCTCTCTGGACCGAAGTGGCCCCTCTTATCGACGTCTTCGAGTCCGACGACTCCTCTCTGGCTGACTTTTTACTCTTCTGGACCTGGACCGATGGGCGCACTGAGACCGGGGAGTGGCAGCGGGTGATGGCGACCCTCAAGGAAGCGCGAGATGAGTTGAGCGCCGTGCCCCACGAGTTGATCACCACTTCGCGAGACGTCCTGGAACAGTGGCTGCAGGAGCTGGCCCGGCTCTCCGAACTCCACGACCTCTGGTACCGATTCGTGCTGCCCGAGTTCTGGCGCTTGCGAAAGGTCCCCTCCCAGATCCTCGATCATTGCGTGTCGTGGAGTGCTAAGGCCTCGTCGATGCCTGTCGATATAAGCGGTCTCTGTCGCCAGGCCATCAAGTGGCAGGAACTCATCGAGGCCATGCCCGATGACAACCCTCTTTTTGACTTCGGATTCTCCGGCCATCCTCGGGATATCGAATTATCCATCGACTCCCTTCGACGCCAGCACACCAACACCCGCTGTCTGCACACTCTCCAGCAAGCTCTTTCGCACCGAGGCGCCCCGTACGACAGACTTCCCAATATTGGACCGGAGATCGCCGATCCCATGGAAGAAGTCGCCCTATTTCGGGCCGCCGTCGCCGATCGCCGTCGGGCCAGAATGCGCAGCACTGTAGACCAGCAATTAGGCGACCTTGCGAATACGGGAGGGCTGGACTTCGCCGTATGCGACGAGCTTCGAAGGGCTTTCGATGGGGCGAACTTCGACGCCGTCCTCTCTCCGCTTGCCGCCCTCCTCGACACCACAGACCAGGTCCAGGAGGCCGTCGAGATCGATGGATTGCTTCGCGACGAACCCCGCTGGATTCGCCACTTTTTAAAGCGCTGGAGGCCTGCCGATGCGAAGCCCGACGCGAAAACGGGCGCCGGCGAAGACGCCATCGTCGCCACCGAACGAGCCTGGAAAGCGCTGCTCACAGGCGAACGGGACCGCTCGGAGGTCGAAGCGCCGCTGATCGACGAGGAATACCTGTTTCGTCTGCGCGAAGATCTGGAGCGCTGCCGAAAGGTCGCAGGCGAAGGGATGCACGGACAATACGTTCGCCGCATTGCCGAGGCCGCGGGAAATAATGAGCGCCGCCGGGCTCTCCAACAGCTGGCCGCCGAGGTCGGACGCCGCCGAAACCGACCCAGTCTGCGCCAACTCACGGAGCGCTTCTGGCACCGCGGCCTCTCGCTTATCCGCCCGGTCTGGTTTTGCTCCCCCGAAGCCGTCTCCGCCCTCTTTCCCCTGGAGTCGGGCTTTTTTGACGTGGTCATCTTTGATGAAGCAAGCCAATGCCCCGTCGAATCCGCTCTGCCCGCGCTGGTCCGCTCCGACAAAGCCGTCATCGCCGGCGACGATCAGCAGATGCCGCCGAGCCGATTTTTCCGCGCCGCATTCGACTCCGAAGACGAAGACAGCACTCTTCTGGCCACCCGCTCGATCCTGCAACTGGCCCGCGCCACCTTCACCAACACCACCCTGCGCTGGCATTACCGCTCTCGCCATGAAGAGCTCATCGCCTTCTCCAACCGCGCATTCTACGGCGGGCGTCTCATCACCGCTCCCATGGCCGAAGAGATTCAAACTCCCGACGTCGAAGGGCTTCACCTCGCAAAAGTCGACGGCCTCTGGGTAGACCAACAAAACGAAATCGAGGCCCGCAAAGTCGTCGACATCATCGAGAGACTGCTCGTAGCCGACGATCCGCCCTCCATCGGCGTGGTCACCTTCAATCGCCGCCAGGCCGAATTGATCGAACACCTCCTCGACGGCCGCGCCGCCGCCCACCCCGCCTTTCGAAAGGCCCTCCAACGAGACGACGAGCGCACCATCGTCGACCAACTCTTCATCCGAAACCTGGAAAACGTACAGGGCGACCAGCGAGACGTGATCATCTTGTGCACCGGCTATGGCCCAACGGAGCCGGGCGGCACCATCCACGCCCGCTTCGGCCCGGTCAGCCAAGAGGGGGGCGAGAAACGCCTCAACGTCGCCATCACCCGAGCCCGCAAAGGGCTGTGGCTGGTCACCTCGATGAAAGCCGACCAACTCGAGGTGAGCCATACCAGAAATGTGGGCCCCAAATTATTGCGGGCCTACCTGGGGTTCGTCGAGGCCCACAGCCGGTCCGACGCCCCATCGGTTACAAAATGGCTCTCTGAGGCCCACTCCCTGGGCGGCGGCCGAGGCGTCACCGGAACGAGCCGCCAGAGCGGCCCCAAACGAGGCCCCGGCCAGCGGGTTCGCCGAGAACTCACACAGGCCCTCCGCGAACGAGGCTTTACGGTAGAAGAAGACGTCGGACTCGGCAGCCACTGCCTGGATTTGACGCTGAGCCAACACTCCGAGGAGCCCGCCCGCCTCGGCATCGACTGCACCTCCTTTTTGAGCGACCCCGACTCCCTTTCACGCGACGTCCATGGCCCCGCATTCTGGCGCCGCCTCGGCTGGACGGTGCTGCGGGTTAGCCCGGCGATGTGGCTTCACGACCGCGAACGCACTCTGAACCGGATCAGCCAGCATGCGCTGACCACGGCGCTGACCGTGAAGTCGGGGTAGGAGCGTCTCTAACTGGAATGCTTCGGGTTGGCGTCGGGTCCGAAGCTCAAAAGAGATCTACTCAAACGGAACCGGCCCCGCCGCCGCCGGCGCCGACTGGTGGCCGATATTATCGTCATTGCCGTAGCCCAGCTGAGCGAATTGATTAAGACCCCAGCAGCGCAGGGTGTCGTCCTCGAGGACCGCACAGGTGTGGTAATTGGCCGCCTCAAGCGCAACCGCGCGGCCGCCCAGGTGGACGTCTCCTGCGGCCGAGGGAGGGCCGGTGTCGCCGACGCCGCGGCGATGACCGTAGCCCAGCTGGCCAAAGCGGTTGTCACCCCAACAGCGCACTCGGCCTTCCTCCAAAAGAGCACAGGTGTGAAGGCCGCCGGCGGAGATATGGACCACCGGGGCACCGACGTCGATGTCACCGAAGGACCAGGGCATATCTTCTGCCCCCACGTCTCGGGTGTGGCCGTAGCCCAATTGCCCGTTTCGATTCCAGCCCCAGCAGCGCACCCGGCCCTCTTCTAATCGAGCGCAGGTGTGGCCTCGTCCCAGAGATATCTGCTCGATTTCTCCGCCCACGTCGACGGGATCGACGGACGCGGGAACCTCGGTGTCGCCGACGTTGTCGGTATGACCATAGCCCAGTTGACCGTGGTTATTTCGGCCCCAGCACCGCAAATCACCACTCTCCAGGAGGGCGCAGGTGTGGAATTTTCCGGCCGATATCTGCACCGCCGGCCCCCCGACGTCGATGGGGCCGAAAGAAGCCGGGATCTGACTGTCGCCGATATGATTGGTGTGACCATAGCCCAGTTGGCCGTAGCGGTTATTGCCCCAGCAGCGGATGCCTCCATCTTCTAAGAGAGCGCAGGCGTGGGTGGCGTATTGCATGGCCCCCGCCGCCAATTGTTTGACCGGGCCGCCCAGCTCAACGTAGCCGACCTCTTCGGGATGCTCATTCTCGCCGATGCGGTTGGTGTGGCCGTAGCCCAGTTGACCGAAGTGATTGCTTCCCCAGCAGCGCACGTTTTTGCTCTCCAGAAGAGCGCAGGTAAACGACGCCTGCCGGTCTCCGGCGGCCACGATATGAATGGCCGGCTCGCCGAGGCGCACAAAGGGTGCGGCGCTGGCAGGCTGGGAGTCGCCGATGGTTCGCCTGTGACCGAGACCCAACTCGGCGTCGGAATTTGCGCCCCAGCAGCGCACATCGCCGCCTCTTAGAAGCAGGCAGGTGTGGAATTTCCCGAGCGCCATCTCCAGAATCAGTCGGTCTTCCTCTTCTTCGGCGTCTTCATCACGGACATCCGCGTCGTTCTGATCCGTATCGCCGGTGTCGCTCGGTTCGCTGGCATCGCCGACAAAAACCATGGAAGCGTCGGCCGACTCCCCGCCGGCATCCAAAAACTCCGCCGGGTCAAGAACGTGGACCTCGTCGGTGACGGCGGCCAGTGCGTCCTGTTCATCGGTCTTTTCGAAATCCAGGGTTTGACTCATTACCCCCAGTGCGCCGGCGGCGAGTAG
>SKNI01000644.1 GCA_007120615.1 Myxococcales bacterium
CTCTCGCATATGATATTCGGCCAGCTCAAAGGCGAATTGCTGCTGGCGAGGGGCGGCGCGCATCAAGTCTCGATAAGCCGCCGCGATCTCACCATCTCGCCCCAGCCGCTCGAGGACACGAATCGCTTTTCGTCGCGGCTCTACCTCCGAAGGCGACCGACTTGCCAGTTGCCGATACAGGGTCAGCGCCTCCTCCAACTTCCCCATCTCCGTGTAGACGTCGGCCACCAGCATCCGCTGATCGTTTGCCCCCTGAGCCCAGCGACGGCCGTAGCGTTCGATGAACTCCTCCAATTGGCCAGCCTGACGATAGACGTTGACCATCTGTGTCCGAATCTCACGGGCCATCCAACTGGTGGCGCTCGTCAACCCCAGCGCTTCCTCATAGGTCTGTAGCGCGGCCTCATGGTCATCGAGCATCTCATAGACATCGGCCTTATCCCGAAGCAGCGTCGCTCTCTGGCGAGTATCGCGGCCGGCCAGTCGAAGCAATTCGTCGTACTGCTCGATGGCTTCCTCCAACTGCCGATATTGAACCAGCAGACGCACGTAATCCATGCGAATATATTGATCCCGAGGAGATTCGGCGACCAGGCGTTCGAAGTACTCTTTGCCTCGATCAAACTCTCGCTGTCCGAAGGATAATTCTCCCAACTGGCGCAAGATATCCTGGCGACGCTGTCGATTGCCCTCTCGCTCCAGAGCGACCTCAAAATCCTCCATCGCTGCCCGGCGCTCTCCCCTCAACAATTGCACCGTTCCCCTGCCCAGCCAGGCGAGCGGTTCGTCGGAGTCGAGTTCCACGGCCTGGTCGTAATAAGCAAAGGCCTCGTCATAATCCCCACGAGCCTTGAGCAGATGCCCCAGCACGATTCGCAATTTCACGGCCCGGGGGGAGTTCTCCACCCGGGTCTCATAGCGCGAGATCAACTGATCCAGTCCCGCGCCGCGGCCCACATAACCGAGCAAACGCTCCAACGCCATCCCCTCTACCGGATTACCCTCCAACATCTGCTGGTAGCGCTCGATGATCTGCTGACGCCGATCGTCACCGCTTTGGACATCCCAATCATCGGCCTGGGCTTCGGCCGACCAGCCAAATCCCAGTGCCGCGAAACAAAAGAGCGCTATGAGGTGAACTATTCTCTTCTCTGCCATTGTGGATTAATCCTTATTTGGTCTCGCCTCGTTCCACAGAAACCTGGAAACGATATTCTCGTAAATAGTTGGTGATGACCTCACTCAATTCGGTGAGTTCTTCTCCCAGCCCATGTCCGGAAAACAGGACTTCTTCTTCCCCCGATGCGAGCCGCAGGCGCAGCGCACTTTTTCTCGGTCCCCCGCGGGATTGTAACAGCAGCGCCTCCAATTCGCGAAGCTCTGCTTCTCCGGTGGCCGGTCCTCCAAACAGAGTTTTGACCTCCGCCACCAATATCCGCCCCTCTCCATCGAAGATCCAGCGATCACGGCGCAGGAATTGAAAAAGAGCCCATAAAAAACTCGCAAAGAGCGCGATCAGGACCAGGCTCAACCAGAAAAGTCCGGGCACTGGCTCATCGGCGGTAATCCTGCCGAAGAAATAATCAGGGGAAAAAAACACCGCCGCCGCCCCCAGCGCCAGAGGGAAAGTCTTTGCCGCTGCGTACAGCCCCGCTGAGAATCGACCGTATTTCGACCGCCTCACGATGAGCACGTCATCGGTAATTTCCCAGACGATTTTTCTTGCCATAACGACCTCTTTCTGGAGCGTCCAGAATGTTGCGATTTGAAAACCCCCGGCTATCGGGGGACTTAGAACTTAATTTAAGGCGAAATACGTAGTATGAATAAGTGATTCTCTTCGTTGTCCGAAGATCCCTGGAAAATTCGCCACATCATGGTCGTAAGCCTTCGCAAGAAAAGAGCCCGGGTACTTCCGTACCGCATTGTTCTGTGGTCCATTCTGGCCATTTTGATCTTTGCTCGTGGTATTCAGGATCATCCCATCGCCGTCGAAGCGACCCTGGACCTCACCGACGGTGTAGAGTTAACACGTCAGGCCCGTGCAGATATTCTGGTGGTACTCGACTATGAGGCGATTCGTCAAAGCGGCAACACCTTCACGGAGCGAGATTGGAGCGGGGCCTGGATCAATCTGATCGAACAGGAAATCGGTCCAGTCTCCATCGCCACCCCGGAGACCTTATCCCAGGATGATCTGGACTCTGCTCGGATCGTAATTCTCACCTCCAGCGTCTCCAGGGATATGCCGGAGGCCTTGATCGAGAGAGCCAGGAAGCACGCCCTGGACGGGCAGACGTTGGTCATCGAGCGCCCCGAGGGCCGGGCCCGAGAACTATTTTCGGCCAATGGTCGAGGCGGTGTTCGTCGGGGACAGTCCATCACTCATGCCGAAGGTCTGGCTGATCCCTTTGCCGGCGAATTGCGCCAGATGCCCCTTTTTACCGACTATGTGGGGTCCACCTCCCCGAGAGAAGGAGCCCGGACCTATCTGTCCATCGACGGGGCTCCGGTGATTTACGCGGTGGACTTCGGCGACGGCCAGGTGATCACCGTGGACTTCAACTTCGGTGAACAGCTGATTTCTCTGCAGCAGGGCCGTCCCGATGAAAACTTTCGACTGCGCACCGACGACTCCTCGCAGAGTCAGCGAACTCCCCGCACCCGCGATTTACTCTCCGACGATAAACTTCTGGGAGCCTCGGTCCCCTTCGCCGATCTCCTGGAGCGCTTTATCGTCTACGGGGTGTTGATGCGCGAGGAACCAATGCCGGCCTACTGGATTTACCCCAACGCCGCCGACGGGGCCGTGATCTTTGCCCACGAAGATTCCCGACTGGGGGACGGCGGAGCCTGGATGTTGGAGTACGAAAATGAGCGCGGCGGCGCCTCTACTCTTTTGACCACCGTGGACGCCGGGTTGACTCGCGAGGGAGCGGAGCGCATTCATCGCTACGGTGGTGAGATTGGGCTGGCCTGGCGCTTCCCTGAGCCCTCGGTGGCCCTCTACGAGAGCTACGGACTGGGAACGTTTCACCCCCTTCGAAAACCGATCGAATTGGACCATCAACTCAGCGATCTGCGCCGACGTCTTCCGGTGGGCTATGTCCGAAGCGCTCGCTCCCTGGAAGGGGTGTGGTCCTCTCATTGGTCGGAGCCGCTGGCCGCACTCTCGGAGGCCGGCATTCGCGCTGACCTGAGCTATGAAGTGCCCACTCACCGCGGATATGCCTTCGGAACGGGACTGCCCTTTCTGGCCATGAGTGACCAGGGAATTCCGCTGGGGATTCGCCAATATCCGATCGTCGTACCGGCCCGCGCCGATCACGGACCGGAGATCGACGAGCTATTGAAAAAGAGCTCCGAGGGCCATCATCAGTTGATCACCATCGCCACTCGACCCTCGGTCTTCGCCGACTACCCCGACATGGATGATTTCGAGCAATGGTTGCAGACCTTCTCGCAGATCGAGGAGCGAAATCACGTGATTCTCAATGTGCTTCGCTTCGATGGATATCAGCGTCAGCGCCGCGCCGGCGCGATCCGAAGTCGCTTCGTCACCGGGGCGAACCTCCCCGAGGACGCGCGCTCTCAAAACACAGCTCCCAACCATAGAGGGGCTGTCTTGCGAGTCACCGTGGAAGCTCGCGAAAGAGGAATGAACTTGATGATTCCCCAGCGAGTCGGTGACGCCGAGTTTCTCCTCGCCCGCCGGGGAACCAGCCGGGTGGGTAGCGAAGTCGTCTCCAGTAGAGTGGACACCGAAGATGCCTCCATCGTGGGCTTTCCCCTGCGCCGAGTACCCCTGGAACAGGGATCAAATGGCCTTGAATTTTATTATCACTGACGAGTTCTCCTGATGTCACGACGCCGCACGATATGGGACCACTTTCGGTGGGACCTGCTTGCCCTGACCATCCTGGGCGTGCTGGCTTTTGGATATGGAGCTCTTCAAGAGCCCCGTCTGGAACTCGCCGAATCACCCAGGGGCGACGGCTCTCGTCCGCCGGATCGAACTGAAGGTGATATCCTGCTGGTTCTTCCGACGACTCCCGCAGCAGCAGCCAGAAGTTTCGACACCCTGGACTGTAGCTATAGTTGGTTCAACGCATTGTGGCATCAATTCGGGTCGTTTGCTACAGCTCCGGCGGATACCCTCTCACCGCAATTACTCGCCGGCCACGCCGCAGTTGTCGTCCCGGCCCGGGTGGCCGCCGAACTCTCCCGTCCCGGTCGAGAGGTTCTCGAGAGGTTTGTTCGCGACGGCGGCCAACTCATTGTGGAAATGCCTCGCGATGGCTGGGACCATATTACGGGCATCTCCACCGCCGGCGAGCTCCGCCAGGCTCGTCAGATCACCGCCGTGGAAGGTCTGGGAGTCTACGGTCCCATGCGAGAACACCTGGTAGATGTCCCCCTCAACGGGCGTCTTCTGCCCTCCGCGGAACTGGCACCTCGGCCCGGTGGACCGGTGGTTTTTGAGGTCGAGGAACAGCCTGGAATGGTCATCCAGCCCCTCGGCTCCGGCAAGGTGCACTCTCTGCTCTTTGACTTTGCCTGCTCGTTGACCGCGATGCATCAGGGTAAGCCCACCAGAGAGATGGAATTCGGCCCCCCGGGAAGCAAAGACTGGCTTCCCACCTCCGAGCGTGTCGCTCACGAGCGCCTCTTGAGCGCTCATGTCCCCTACGCCGATCTCCTGCAGAAGGCGGTGTTTCGCCAACTCGCCGACACCCGCCCCATACCTCGACTGTGGCCCTTCCCCGGTAATTTCAAGGGGGCTCTAATGACCATGCATCCCGCCGAAGGATCTCCCCGAGGAGCGTTGGGCTACGCCGACTGGTCCCGAAAAAATGACGCCTCTTCCAGTATTCTGGGAACCGCCGACCGATTTACTCCCCACCACGTAGCCCTGGCCAGAGAAGTAGACGCCCAGCTGGGTTTGGTCTGGGTCATCGGTGAAGAGCGAGCCCATCTCACAGACTCCTTTGGGTTCGGTGCGATCCAGCCCTGGGCCCGAGAGCTCAGTCTGCCGCAGCAGAAGGCCCGACTGGAGGCCAGCATCGGCGGTGGCACCCCGTTGCGCCTGGTGCGCACCGAAGGCGGTCTCTGGCAAACCGACTGGTCCTCTACCTTTCGCACCCTCGCTGGGGCCGGGCTTCGGGTCGACACCAGCTTCGGGCCGGCAACGGCCACCCAATTCGGATATCTCTTCGGCACGGGCATGCCCTATTATCCCCTCGACGACCGAGGTCTGGTCTTACCGATTGTGGAAGCTCCCTTCGTCCTCAGCGGGGCGAGCATCTCGGAGTCCAGGCTTCGCCGGATGTTGGGCAATAGCCGATCTGCATTTCATCAACCCCTATTGGTGAATCTCCCGGCTGATGCCATGGCCCAAGAGCCATCGGCTGGAATTCTGCTGGGCTTTCGCTCCCTCCATGAGATGGGCCAAGAATTTGAGCACTGGCTCACCACGATCAGTGACTTCACCGATTTTCTGGGCGCCCGGCGCCAGTCGGTGTTGACCAGCCAGTGGTCCACCGCCGAGCACCGGCTTACGATTTCGGTCAATCTTCTGGGGGCCCGCCTGGCCACCGCCCCCGATGGAGCGGTGGCGAGCGTAGCGATTCATCGACAATTCCAGGGCCAGGATATCGTCCGCATCGAGGTCGCTGACGAGTCGGTGCGGATCGATCGGCTCGAGAGCAGTGGCTCCAACGAGGAGCTTCTGCTGGACTTGGAACCGGGCCGACATGTGATCTCCGTCTTCTATGATCCTCCGTCGTCGGAGTCCGAAAAAGAAGAACCCTGACCGGGCCGCAGATCGTCGATTTCATAGACTGAAGGAGAGGCTGCTGGTGGTACAGGGCGTCGGTCTCGGTCGCTGCCGGCCGTCTGACGAAGACTGTCGACCTGGCGATTGCTCTCGGCGGTGACATAAGCGGCTCCCCACCACAAAAACGCCACATACCCCAGGATGGTATTGACCACCCAGCCGCCGACCAACCCCGCGGGCATCGCCAGCACCGGGGCGGCACCGAATCCACTGATCAGACCGACTACGCAGGCCAGAATACCGGTCGCAAAGAATGCCACCACCAGCGCGCTCAACAGCACAGGCCACTCCGAACTGGCCCAGCGCACCGACTCTGCCAACGCCTCTCCGATGGCCATCCGCTTCCCCACCACCAGATAGGGAGCAAACGCCAGAAAGAAGAGCGCCACAAGACCCGGCAACACGCAGAGCATCATCCCCACGGTCACGACCGCTCCCACCACGATGGTGATCGCAAACGCCGGCACCAGTCTGCGCGCCAGATCCTGCGCCACGGCCCCGAAATCCCGGACCGCCGCCGGACCCCGAAACGCCACATCCCGCAGGGTGTGCAATAAGGCCACCCGCAGCGTCATCACCGCCACGGCCTGCACAAATCCGATGAACTGAATCATCCCCAATCCGCCCCGGCCGGCCTCCGCTCCTCCGGTGGCCACGATGATCAACACCGAGACTCCCACGAAGACAAAGTCGATCAACGCGATCGCCAACCACGGCACCACCAACGTGGTCATCCCGTCGCGCCCGAGACGCACGAAATTATTCCACAACGCCTCCACGGAAGAACCTCCCGTCTCCATCACCGAATTCGCCACGATATCCCCCCTCGTATCGACTTCACACCACAACTGGCAAAGCGCTCTTGCGTCCTGCCCCGCTCGATGCTAATCGTCTCTTCCGTCATTTGCCCCCGTAGCCCAACTGGTAGAGGCAGCGGACTTAAAATCCGTCCAGTCCGGGTTCGAATCCCGGCGGGGGTACTACCTACCAGTAAAATATAGGGAGATTCGACGCGTCGACTACCAACCGACCACGTGAACGAGTCCCACCTGCACGTGAACAAGTCCCACCAGAAAAGAGAAGTAGCAG
>SKNI01000673.1 GCA_007120615.1 Myxococcales bacterium
AAAAGGGCGGAATCTGTCCACGTTGTGGCGCCGAGGTGTCAAGAATGTTGACGCTGTCGCAGTAAATCCGAAGCAAACCGACCACTTTCCAGAAGACCCACGCACAAATCTTAATTAGCCCGTTGTTCAGGGCGTTCAAAATAGAAGGCGTCGCAAGCCGCGAACCACGGGGTTTGGCGCTGCGAGCTACTGCAAAATGGACAATTATCGCACCAGGGCTCAAGGTGGCATAAACCTTGAATTACTTCTCCCGTGAGAGACAGATACTGGCTTTTTCCTCACGGGAGGTACTTCATGCAAATTCCTAATCGCTCGATCATCGCGCTTGTTCTGTTCGTCGCCTATATCATTTTCTTCTCTCCGATTTCAGATTCTGCAGTGGCTTCTTCCCCGTGGTGGGTTTTGAGTGGCCCAGTAGGATTTGTGATCGCCGCTGTAGCGGTGTGGCCCTTTTCCTGGCTCCTGGCCACCGAGTCGGAATCAGAGTCTGAAGGCCCCCAGGTGGCAGATCTGATGCTGGTGGGCATCGCCGGGATGTTGCTCAGCCGCTGGATTGACCCGGTGGCAGTGATGCTATTTCCCTATCTTGTGATGGCGGGCGTCGCGGCAGTCTGGCGCTGGAAGTCGATGTCGCTGGCCTGGGTCGGGACCCTGTCGTTAATCGGAGTGGGGTTATTTGCGGCCTCTCAAGGATTTGAGTCTCACCTGCACTTTACCGAGCATCTGGGGCTCCTGATCCTGCTCGCTATCAGCGCCTTCGTGCTCCTTCTGGGAGGAAATCTGATGGCCGTCTTCTTTGCCATTGTCGTGACCTTCGGGCGCCTCTTCTCCGATGCCCGACTCGAAGACTACGTCTGGGAAGATTTGCCGGACTTTGTGCGGGCCTGCTACGGCGGATTAAGTGTGGCTGTGGTCGTCACCTGCGCCGTATACGGATTTGGATTCGAGTTGCCGGCTGTGGCCGGATGGCAACTCTATCTGGGGACGCCGATGCTCTTTGCGACGATTCTTTTGATCACCCGGGTTCAGGGCGATCGGAAGATGGTTTCGGTGTAACGCTTTGAGTTGTTGTGGAGACCCCTCCGAGCCTCGCTGTCGCTCGGCCCACCTCCCCCGCGCCCTTTAACTACAGGGCGCCGGAGAGGATTGACGCGGGCCTATCCAAAGTTTTGGGTTGTTGCGTCGGCAACTAGAAGCGTCTCAGTCCCTCAGCAACTAGAAACGCTCCGAAAAGTCGTCACAACATCCTCTCCGTGGCCGAAGTTCAGGCCGTGGGGAGGTGGGCCGAGCGTTAGCGAGGCTCGGAGGGGCCGGCCCGCAGCTCATAAGACCACCAAAACCCCACCCCTACCACGGCACAACCTCAAAATGCTCCGAGAGCCCGCCCCAGTGGCCGGCGCCGATGACGGCAAATGAGGCGACCCACCACAGACAGATTCCGTAGGACCGAAAATCGGAGATCTGGTGGCGCACGCCGTAGTCGTAGGAAAGGGCGGCCAGGGCGATGACGACGAAGGCCAGAACGCCCAGATAGCGGTGATGTTGGAGGAGTTCTTCGCCGCCTGTGAAGCCGCCGGCGAGCAGGCCGGAGAGTACGGCGACTGTGGTCAGGGCGAGGGTGGAGTGGCCGGCCCAGCGGATCACGGGGATCAAGGCCTCCGATTTGGTGCGAAGTGCGTAGAGACCGGTGGCGGCCAGAGCCATCGATAAGACGATGGGGAAGTGCAGGGTCAGATGATGGATAAATTCAAACCACATAAGCTCAGGCTTCCCGCTTCAAATAGGCAATCGTCACACCATCGCCGCCTTCGCCGCGTTCGCCTCGGCGGAATTTTTTGATGTATCGGGACTGAGGCAGGTGGCCCCGCACGGCACGCTTTAAGGCACCCGTTCCGTGGCCATGGATGATATAGACGGCCTGGATATTATTGAGATAGGCGTGGTCTAAGAAGAGGTCCACTCGCTCGGTTGCTTCGTCGGTTCGAAGACCTCTGAGATCGACGGAGTTGTCCGAGGTCTGAGGGAGCAAAACCCCGTCTTCGGTGGGGATTCGCGGGGCGTTCTGAGCTCCCGACGAATGGCCTTGCTCTCGGGAAGCACCCCGAGACTTTCCGGAGTTACCCCGGGCATGAGCGCGACGTTTGGCCTCGGTGGGATAAAAGAGATCTTCGAGGCTCACGTTGACCTTCAAGTCGCCGATCTGCACCCGGGCTCCTCCATCTCGGTCCAGCGTAATGAGCTCTCCCTGGCGCTTAAAAGGCCGGCAGAACACGAGCATTCCCTCTTCTAGATCGCTCTCCTCGATGGGAACGAGCCCGGCGGGTCCCGCCTTGGGAGGTCGTGTTTTATCGCGGGTCTCTTCGAGTTTAGACTCGGCATCTTTGAGGTCTTCCTGAAGTCCGTGAAGATCTCGGTGGGAGAGATCTCCTGCTTCGGCGGTTTTCTCTCGCTGCAGCTTCTTGAGCTGTTGGCGAATCAGGTCTCGAGCTTCTCGAAGCTCTTCGCGCAGTTTTTTGGTCTCATCGAAGATGCTCCCTCGCTCTTTTTTGAGCAGGGTTCGATGCTTCTCGCGGTATTTCTTCTCCTGTTTTTCGGCCTGCTTTCGAGTGTCGTGAAGTCGAGACTTTTCGCGCTGGAGCTCTCGGACCTGCTCTTCGAGACCTTCTAAGACCTCTTCGACGCTGTGGTGTTCCTGACCCTCCAAGATTTTTTGAGAGCGGTCCACGATGGAACTTTTAAGCCCTAAGCGGGCGGCGATGCGCACGGCGAAGGAGCTGCCGGGGATCCCCATGGTCATCTGGTAGGTGGGGCTCAACTCCTCGAGGTCAAAGCCCATGGAGGCGTTGGCGAAGGAGTCGCTTTGATAGGCCAGGGTTTTCAAGCCTTCCAGGTGGGTGGTGACTACGGTGGTGGTTCCGCGGTGGGCCAGGTTTTCCAGAAGTGCGACGGCCAGGGCGGCTCCCTGCATCGGATCGGTGCCGACGAAGAGTTCGTCCAGAAGAACCAGGCTCTGGGGCCCGCACTGGTCGAGAAAACCGTTGATATTGACCACATGTCCCGAAAACGTACTGAGGTCGCGCTCGATGGACTGCTCGTCGCCGACGTCGGTAAAGATAGACTTGAAGATCGGAATCGAGCTTCCGTCGTCCACGGGAAGGGGAAGTCCGAAGCGAGCCATCAGAGCGCAGAGCCCTGTGGTCTTTAGAGTGATGGTCTTTCCACCGGTATTGGGTCCCGAGATGATCAGGACATGACGGGGACGATCGATGGCCACATCGTTGGGCACGGCGCCGTCAATCTGTTGGCCCTTGGATTTCTTCCTGGTCTCCGCTTTGATTTTTAGATCCAGGAGGGGATGGCGAGCCCGGCGCAAGTCGAGCTTGTCGTCGGTGATGGTGGGAACGGTGGCGTCGATGGTCTGCCCGAAGCGGGCGACGGCCAAAATCACGTCGAGGTAGGCCAGAAGCTCCACGTTTCGAAGAAGAGTGATGGCGTCTCTGGCGATGAGGCGGGAGAGGCGCTTTAAAATCCGGTCGATCTCTTCCTGAAGCTCGATCTGGGCCCAGCGAAGCTGGTTGTTGAGATCCACCAACTCCTGGGGTTCGATAAAGGCGGTCTGACCGCTGGACGAATAGGCGTGGACGATGCCGGGGACCTGGGTTTTTGCGCCCACCCGGATGGGCAAGACGTAGCGGTCTTCGCGGACCGTGAAGTAGTCGTCGCGCAGGGCATTTTCGAATTGCTGAGAGCCCAGAAGCTGGTCGACTCGGGTGGAGATCCGGTCGTGTTGATTCTGTACCGCTCGGCGAAGGCGACCGAGATCGGGGCTCGCCGTGTCCGCCAGTCGTCCGCCGGGTTCGATGGCGTGGGAGAGGGCGGAGCGCAGGTTTTCGCAGGGATCGATGAGGCGGCCGACCTGAGAGAGAAGGGGCAGCTCTCGGGAGCGATTCTGAAAGTAGCGGTGGACACGGGCTGCGACGTCACAATTTCGGCTGATGCCCTCCAGATCTTCTGCGACCAGGGTTCCTTCCATGATCACATGTTGGAGGGCCCGGCGGATATCGCGCAGGCCTCCCAGCGGCGGGGCGGCTTCGGTGTCGAGAAGCTCCATGACTTCGGCTACTTCTCGGAGGCGATACTCTACGGCTTCTCGGGACTTCGGAGGGCGAAGATTCTCCAGAATATGATAGCCCTCCGGGGTCTGAGCCTGGCGAGTGACCAGGGCCATCAACTGGCTCCACTGGAGATCGTCAAAGGTCTTCTGGGGAAATGATTTCGACGAAGTCGGCCCGTCCTCCTGCAGAGGGCGCAGGGTCTCGCGCATCAATTCCCGGGCGCGAGAGTCGAGGTCATGGGCGATCTCCAGAATGGCCAGATCGTCGGCGGAAGAGAAAAGGGAACCGGTAGTCATAAAGGTAGGTAGATCCGATGAAAATGGGTCGGCGAATCAGGCGAAAGAGTTTCGGTCAGGGTCTGTGAAAGGTCGGAAATGATATCCGAACGGTGGTGCCTACCCCGGGGGTTGTGAGGAGGTCGATCTCCCCGTCCATTCCTTCCACCAGGCCCTGACAGACAAAGAGCCCCAGGCCCGCTCCTTCTCCCACGGCTTTGGTGGTAAAGAAAGGCTCAAACGCCCGACGGGCGACCTCTGCGTTCATTCCCGGGCCGTTGTCGGTGACCTCCAGGACCACCAACTCTTCATCGCTGGAGAGGGAGATTCCCAACTCTCCACCGTTGTCATTTTGAGTGCTGATGGCGTCAAAGGCGTTGGCCAGAAGATTCCAGATGACCTGGACTATGCCCACTTCGCTGGCCCAGATCTCGGGAACGGCCCCCAATTTGAGGGTGACCTCGGGGCTGAGGCTGGAGGTGGAGTCAAAGCTCTGGACCGCCCAGGAGACCAGTCGTCGAAGGTCGATCTGGTCGGCCCGACTCTCGGCGGCGTCGGAGAAGGTGCGCAGGTCGTCGATGATTCGGCGCACCCGATCGGTTCCGCTCTGAACCTTTGTGATGGCTGTTCCCACGTCCACCAGGGCCTCCACCACGGGGGGATCGGCAGCCACGGCGTTGGTGATGGCGCTCAACTCCTCGGAGACGTACTCCAGATTGGCTAAAATGATCGCCAGAGGATTGTTGATCTCATGGGCTACGCCGGCGGCCAGGCTTCCCACGGCGGCCATCTTGTGATTGATGAGCACCCGCTGCCGCATCTGGTGAATTTCGGTGACGTCGAAGATCACTCCATCGATATAGTGGGCCTCATCGAGTTTGGCGTAGACCGGTCGACCCCGCTCCTGAACGTGATGAATATTGCCGTCGCTGTCGATCATACGGTACGTCAGATCGAAGTGTCGTTTGGCTTTCACGGCCTCGTCGACTTCCCGGGCCAGACGGGCCCGGTCTTCGGGGTGGAGGCAGGTTGCCAGGACCCGTTCTCCAGACATAAAGTCTTCAGCCGGATAGCCCAGAAGTTTTTCAACATTCTCCGAGATATAGACCGCGCTCCAGTCCGAATCGATATGACACCGGTACACCACACCGGGGATATTGGTGACCAGAGCCCGAAATTGAGCCTCGTTTTGCTCCAACTCCGTCTGCGACCGCCAGGATTCGGTCATATCTCGGATCAACGCCAGAAAGTTTCCAGTCTTTAAGGGAAGTAGGCGGCAGTCGAAATATCTTATTTCTCCCTCCATCTCTAAGGGATAGCTGATCTCGGTGGCCTGGCCGGAGGCCTTCATTCGCTTCAACCCCTCTCGAATTCTCCGGGAGGCTTCTTCGGGCAGCACTGCCGCAAAATGCTGACCGAGAAAGTCTTCTGGTTTACAATAAAGCTCGTGCTCCGGCCCGGAATGAAAGGCGACGAAGGTGCCCTGGGGATCAACCTCCAGGATTAAATCCGGGATGCTCTCCAGGAGCCCATCGGTGGTCGTGCTTGGGATTTCGGACATGGATAGCTTATGTCTGCAGTGGTGTGAGGGGTCTGGAATTGCCCCAGTGTATTCGGAACTCCGATTGTGACAAGTATCACTCGCAAAGAATCTCTGTTATTCCAACCTATCGTAATAACCAATAAGGCGAGGTGGTTATTCGCGGACCTCAACAAGATCGAGAAATGAAGAAGATACTAATCAGCGCCTGTCTGGTGGGGCAGAAGGTTCGCTACGACGGTCAGGCATCCCGGGGAGACGAGCAGATCAGCGTCTGGCAGGCTCAGGGTCGTCTGGTGCCGATTTGTCCGGAGGTGAGCGGAGGCCTGGGGGTGCCGAGGCCGGCGGCGGAGGTCGTCGACGGTACCGGAGAGGATGTATTGGTTGGCGCTGCCCGGCTGATGACCGCCGATGGGGTGGACGTAACCGAGGCCTTTGTCGCCGGGGCTCGTCAGGCCCTGAAGGTCGCCCAGAAACACGGCGTGGTCATGGCGATCTTAAAAGCCCGGAGTCCGTCCTGTGGTTCGTCCACGATTTACGACGGCACTTTCTCCGGAAAAAAGCGCGACGGGATGGGAGTAACCGCCGCGCTTCTTCGATCCGAAGGGATCGCCGTATTCAGCGACGAAGAGCTGGAGAAAGCGGCCCGGTTTCTAGGGACGGGCTGAGCTCTACTCGCTGTCCGGAAGGGGCTGCCGGACGCACCTCCAGGGTGAAACTGCCCACCGTGTCGGGCTCAAAGGAGGTGACCCCGATTCGGTAGGTCCCGGGGCTTAAACTATGAGTGATCTGGGCGTCGGTGGTCCCGAAGTGGGCGTCGTCATTTTCGTCGAGGAGCCGTCCTGATTCGTCTTCCAATACCAGATAGGCGTCAAAGTCGGTGGAGCGGAGATCGAGTTTGACCTCCACAGCCTCTCCGACCTCCAGGGTATAATATTGGATAGGAGTCTGGCGGGGGCCGTAGAC
>SKNI01000609.1 GCA_007120615.1 Myxococcales bacterium
GAGAAGTCGGGGCTGGAAGAGACGCTCAAGCGGTTGACCGGGGTCTATACGGATCGGGAGACCTTAAAGGCGACCTATCTGCAACTGGCCCGGCACCTGATGGATCGAGAGGGAGATCTGGCGGAGGCCCGGATTTATCTGGAGAAGGTCCTTCGCCTGGACGCCACCGAATTGGAGGCCCTTTATACGCTTGGCGAGAGTTATGTGCTGGGTGGCGAGCCCCTTCGGGCGTTGAAAGCGTTTGGTTCGGCGGCGCGGGCGGCGGAGACCGAAGAGTTGAGCGTACAGGCCGGCCGGCTTCATTTTCGGGTCGGCGCGATCTGGTATGAAGAGTTGGAAGATCCCCGGCAGGCATTGCTCAGTTTTCGGCGGGCGTTGGCGCTCTCCGCGGCCGGTGAAGAAACCAGCGGTGAGCCCGTCGATCCCCTGGAGCGGGTCCGGCAGCTTCGGCGGGCGGCCGAGATGTGTGAGGAACTCTCTCGCGATGAAGAGGCCACCGAATATTGGAGCGAGGCGGTACCCATTCTGGAGCGGCTTGCCGATCGCACGGGAAGTTTTGTCGACGGATTGGATGAAGATGAACGGGAATCGGAGTCCTGGCGCGAGGAGTTGGTAGACGCCCACCGCCATCTGGGGGCGATCTACGACCGGCGGGAGCGTTGGGCGGCAGCGGCCAGTCATTATCGACGAGGCCTGGAGTTGCAGCCCGACGATAAAGAAGCGTTTCAGTGGATGGAGAATTATCTCAGACAGGGAGGTCAGCCAGAGCAATTGCTGGATCTCTACGGCGATCTCCTGTCTCGAGCCGATGATGAGGAGAGACGGCTGGAATTGATCGCAAAGACCGCCGAGCTCTACGCCGGTCTGGGACTCTGGGAAGAAGCGCAGATGCAATATCGAACGGGGTTGGAGATCGATCCCGGTCAAAAGGAGTTGCGACGGAGCCTGGTGGAGTTATTGACCGAACATCGGCGATTCGACACGCTGCGCGATGCCCTGAATTCGGTATTGGTGCGCACCAGAGAGCCCGACGATCGGTGGGAGATCTCCATGGAACTTGGTCGGGCAAACGAGGCGCTCGGTGATAAGGATCGGGCGGCGCGGTCGTTTCTGGAGGCCATCAAACTTCGACCCGGTCGTCTGGAAGCGCTGGAGAGCGGATGTCGAATTCTCGAAGAATTGGTGGAAGAAAATGGTGCGTCGGCCCCGGCTCCGGCGGGGTCTCGTACGACCGGTCGTCTTCTGGAGAATATGCTGATCCGGCTTGCCGAGGTCGCGCCGGCGGTAGCCCAGCAACGAGAGGCGCTTTTGAAAGTGGGACTCCTGGCGTCGGAGCGCGGCGATGAGGCTGCAGCCTCTGAGGCTCGGGAGCGAGCTCAGCAGTTGCAAGCCCAGGCCGAAGGAGACGCCTCATTTGTCGATGTCGACGCCCGCCTCGATGCCCGCCTCGACGCGATGCTCGATGAGCTGGCCAATGAAGACCTAGAAGAGGGAATCGAAGAAGTCGACGTGGAACTAACCGGTCCGAAGACCGTTCATATGGAGTCTTTTCGAGAGAGCTTTCACTCCATGCTCAAGAAGCCCGCGCAACTTCCGAAGCCGGAAGAGGTCGATGAGGACTCGGCGCTGGCCAAGATTCTGGGTCGAAAGAAACGGGAAGAGCCCCAGACCATGCAGATGCCGGTTTTTCGCTCCGAAGATCTCCGTGAGATGAGTGGCCCCTTTGATTTTCGAAGCGACGAGTCCGACGGTCAGGAGTCTGATTTTCAAAAGCCTGATCGGGAGGAAACTTCTCCTCGGATCCATCCGGTTCAGATGGCGTTGACCGCCCTGGGAGAGATGCGAAATCAAGGAGACTCCCGAGACGTGGCTCAGGCCATCGAGAATGTGCTGACCCTGGCCGAAGATACGGACAGTGAGGTGCTCGGCGACGACGAATGGATCAATCTGAGGCGGGAAGCCGGGGAGTTGCTCTATTATGAATTGGAGGACGGCGACGCCGCCCTGGTTCATCTGGAGGAGCTTCGACGCCGCGATCCCCAGGGGGCGGGTGCGGCGACGGGAGTGGTCAATGCGCTGGAGTCCATTTACGAAGAGCGAGGAGAGGTCGGCGCCCGGGTCGCACTTTTGGAGGAGCGCCTTGGGGAAGCGCAGAGCAAGGAGATGGCCACGACCTATCGGCTACTCTTAGCACAGCTGCTCTGGGATCAGTCGGAGGATGCTCCCGGCGCCAGACGGTGGCTCAATGAAGTGCTCCAAACGGAGCCGGAACACGAAGCCGCTCACCGGTTACTGGCCGATATGGCGACCGAGCAGGAAAATTGGGAGGCCGCCGCCGAGCATCTGGAGGTAGTGGTTCGAGTCGCCGGTGGGGGCATTGATGCGGTGGAGAGTCAGCGTAACTTGGCAGAACTTTACCTGAATCGGCTGGACGCAGCGGAGAAAGCACGGGACCATTTTGAGGAGGTGTTAAACGCCGCTCCGGGAGACTCGATGGCGCTGGAAGGAATTAAAGAGAGCCAGGCGACCCGGGGGGATTGGGATGGATACGTCGAGAGCCTTGGACGAGAATTAGGTCTGCTGATTGGCAAACCGAAGGGATTGTATTTGGACGAAATCGTAGAAATTGACGCCTCGTCGATACCTTCGGCCCTGCGAGTTCCGGCGAGCCAGATCGTGGCCGATGCGGCTCATATCGTGGAGGAAGAGTTGCAGCATCAGGAGATGGCCAGGCGGTTGT
Organism: Myxococcales bacterium; assembly: GCA_007120615.1. Lineage (GTDB taxonomy): Bacteria > Myxococcota_A > Bradymonadia > Bradymonadales > Bradymonadaceae > SKNI01. The sequence goes on from SKNI01000609.1 coordinate 2,741, forward strand.
GGGGATTGACCTTTCGGCTCTGGCCTGAGCATGTTGAAGCTCTGGAACGTCGCATCGATCTGAATCGAAGCTGCGAGAATCGGCGGGACCTGGCAGAAGATCTGGAATCGATGGCAGCCATGTTATTGGACATCGATGCGCGGTTTACAGCACTTGTGGAAGCAGCAGCCCTGCGGGCTGATGTGCTCGACGACCGAGAGGGAGCGCGTCCGTTGTATGCGGAAGCGATCGCCCTGGTTCAGGATCGCGAGAATCCACCGGAAGGGTTGGATGCTGCCCGCCGAGCTTTGAAACGACTACAGTCGGATAATGACGAATTTTAGGGGTGGGAATGGAGAACGAGATGAAAACGATGGGAAATAAGGTGATCGCGCTTTTTCTGGGAGGATTAACGGCTATCAGTCTGGGATGGTCGAGCACGGCGGTGGCCCAGCAGGAGGAGCCGGAAGCGGAGGGGGACTCCGCACTGGTGTTGCCATCGTTGCAATTGCAGCGATTTCGCCCGGCTCCTGGTCCCGCCGATTATTTGACGGTCTTTGGCACCGGCATCTCGCCGCATATGGAGTGGAACGCGGGGTCTTTCTTCAATTATAGCGACGATCCGCTTCAATTGGGGGCGCTCAATACTCCGGAGCGTCGTACCGTGACCCATCAGAGCCAACTCGATGTGGTGGGAGCCATCGGGCTGTGGGATATGGTGGAAGTAGGCCTTGTGATTCCCTGGACCATCCTTCAGGGAAGCGATGAGTTGGCTCCGATCTTGCCGCCGGAGATGGGAAGTCGAAGTGATTTGCCCCGCACCGCGCTCAATGATTGGAGGCTGACCGGTAAATACCGATTTTTGGACTTCGAGCACTCCCCGGTGGCCCTGGGGTTGATGGCAGGGGTGTCGCTTCCGTTTGGCAACTCCAACGCCTTCGGCGGAGACGGAGGGTTTGGAGCGGAGACGGCGATAATAGCGGAGTATATTTTATTGGAGACCATCCGCATGGCGGCAAACCTTGGGTTTCGCTATCGACCGGGGCAGCGAATTCTGCGCCAGAACGTGATCGGAAACGAGATGACCTGGGGGCTTGCAGCGCACGCGCCCTTTTTAACGGATAACCTCGACGTTCTGGCGGAAGTGGCCGGAGCGTTGGGAGTGGAGCGCAAGCCTGCGCCGTTCTCGGGGATCGCTCCCGGGGAGATCCCCGCCGAGATTAAGGGAGCTCTGCGGTATCGATTCTTTGAGGACTGGGCGGTGACCGGTGGGATGGGGGCGGGCCTAACCGATGGTGTAGGGACTCCGGATTGGCGCTTCTTTATCGGGGTCAACGGACAATGGGTCACCGGCGGTTGGTGGCATGTCGATTATAGTCAGCCCGGCTTTCGAGCGGAGATGGACCCCTGCGATGATCGATTGACCGATCAGACGGGCCGTCGACTGCGGTTTAACCCGCCGGATTGCCCGGAGTTGGATCCGGAGCCAATCGTCACTCATGAAGATCGAGTGGCGATTTTGGAGCGCGCAGGTCCACCGGCAACCCGCCGTCGTCCGCCGGCGCCGCCTGCGGTGGCCGATGATGACGACGGCGATGGCGGTGCTGCAAGTCTGCGTCAGGGAATGATTTTTATCACTGAGCAGGTTAATTTCGGGCTCGGTAGCGCCGACATTATGGAAGATAGCTATAGTGTGCTCAATGACGTGGTGCGACTCCTTCGGCGCCATGATGATGTTCGGCTCATTCGAATCGAGGGCCATACCGATAGCGTTGGCCGGGCGTCGAATAATCTTCGTTTGAGCAGGCAACGAGCCGAGAGCGTACGTCAATATCTGATCGACGGTGGCATCGAGGCCCACCGGGTAGAGGCGATCGGATACGGGGAGTCCCAGCCGATCGCCGACAACTCCACCCAGGAGGGCCGAGCGGAGAATCGGCGTGTTGAGTTTAATATCCTGGAGATGGGTTCCGGGGAGTCGAGGTAACTCTGGTAGTCCCACGAAGAATCAAAAGCGTGTTCTTCATCGTTCTTGTCCTGCTAGTGGTGGGGTGTGCGGAGGAAGAGGCGAGAATCGAGCTGTCTCAATATGACCGCTCACCGGGAGGACAGGTCGCCGCGGTGACCGTGGTGGAGTCGGGGGGGGAGTCTACGGTGGTGGCGCCGTCGGGAGACGCACTCTTTGTGCGAGAATTGGGCGAGGAGCAGTGGCAATACCGAAAGGCCCAATGGCCGGCGCGGATCGAAGAGCAGGGTCTGGGATTTTTCGACGTTGTAACAAGGGCTGGACAGAGCGGTGATTTTGTACCGCAGCGTTATTTCGTTCACTTTGGTGGGCGTCTGTGGACGGTAGCAGTTCCTTCGGCCGGCAAAGATGCCCTGATCTTGTGGAGTGACGATATCGGGCAGACCTGGCGAGAGGTGCCCCCTCCGGAAGAGGCTCTCTCGCAGCGGCCATCTCAGGCTGGGACTTCGGCGGTGATTCCGTCACTGCGACTGATAGCCAACGAGAATTCCCTTCATCTGGTGGACGGACAACGGGTCTGGAGATGGGAGTTGGCTGATGGGGAGGTCGTGGAAGGTTCGATGTGGACCTCCGTAGATCTGGAGGGAGTCGATCTCGAGGAAGATGAAGCTCTGGATCGGAGCACTGAATCGGCACCGCTGGGCCAGCCACGACGCCTGTTACCGCTGCGGATTCGAAATTATCTGCCCGCCGATGAGACTCATGACTATGAGATCGTGACCGTCTACGGGGCCCAGCTTGAGATCTATCGAAGGAAAAGAGAGGAAGAGAGCTTCGAGAAGATCGCTACTCTCGATGTAGTGGACCGAGATCTGCAACGAAATCCTCGAGATGGAACGCTCTTTATGATCGAGACCTCCGGGGTGTATCGAAGCGAGGATAAAGGGGAGAGCTGGGAGAAGTTGGAGATCACCAGCGATTCTGTGGGAGCGGAGTTTCACGGGCAATTTCAATTTATCGAAAACTCATCGGCGGAGGCCGGGTATACGATCTGGGTCAGTGGAGCCTACGGCAGTACCTGGCGAAGCGATGATGGGGCGTTGAGTTGGGAGATGGTCCGCGAACGAGATCTGGACGGTCGAGCGGTGACCGGGATCGCAAGTCAGCAGAACGGGGAGACGCTGTGGATGTCCACAGCCGGGCGGGGGATGTGGAGATCCTACGATCAGGGAGCGAGCTGGCAGGAGGCCAACGAGGAGCTCCATGCCGGCCAGACCTTTGACGCGGCGGTGACGGAGGACGGAAGAATTCTGGTGGGAACGGACGCCGGGCTGTTCGAGCGAGTTGAGACTTCGGCCGGAGTGGAGTGGAACGCTCTTCATTCGCGGGCGACGTCGGCGATTTACGTGCATCCCGATAATGGCCGGATCATCAGCGGAACCCTTGGGGGAAGCATCGTTGTCCGAACCCCATCGGGAGAGCAACATACCTCGGAGGCAGCGCCACTGGGGCGAAATGAAGAGATGCATTTTGAGCCCCCTCATCTGGGGTCTGCGGGGCTTGCTCCGTCGGCGGTGGTTCATCTGACCCAGCGGCCGGGCACCCAGGATATCTTTGCCTGGTCTCATCAGCAGGGTCCGTTGATCTCCAATGATGGAGGGGCTTCGTGGCGTCGTATGCGTCTGGGTACGGCGTTTCGAAATGCCCTGGCCGGCTCGGTGGTCACCCATTTTGTAGCCAATCAGGATCAGAGTTATTTCGCGGTCACGCGCTCTCAGACTCCCAATCAGCCGACCCAATTATGGCGATCGGCCGACGGTGGTGAGACCTGGCAGGCGACCTATTCGTTTATGGAAGGAGACGAAGAGACGCCGATGCGTCTGATTCGGGTTCCCGGAGGACCGCTGGTGATGGCTCACGGCTCGCGAGTAGCTATGAGTGAGGACGGAGGAGAGTCCTGGACGGTGATTCCCGGGCCCTGGGAGAGAGGAGCGGTCACGGGAATGGGCCTGGACGGGCAACGTGTGGTGGTGGTGATCGATATGCCCCACACCAGCGAGATGGTCTGGCTCAACGATCCGGTAGAGAGTGCCGAAATCGCTAGCCGCCACCGGGTGATCTGGCCACAAAACTGGCGCCTCTTCGCTGATCGACCCGTGGGAATGGACGTGCAAGGAGCACAACTGCTA
>SKNI01000053.1 GCA_007120615.1 Myxococcales bacterium
CCTGCCGGAGGCCATGGAGGTGCTGCCGCTGTTTTCCCTGGCGGCCATCATCGGCGGCCTGCTGGCCGCGTTCGGGGCGGCCGTGGCCGGCATCCTCCAGGTCAAACCGAAGATGCTGCTGGCCTATTCCAGCATCAGTCAGATGGGCATCCTCACCGCGGTCTTCGGGATCGCCTTCGCCGACCCGTTCCTGTGGGGCGTGACGGTGCCGGTGCTGGTGCTGTTCACCCTGCACCACGCGCTGGTGAAGGCGGCGTTGTTCCTCGGCGTCGGGTCCCGCCGCGCCGGGCCCGGCGGCCGCTTGGTGTTGCCAATGCTGCTGCTGCTGGCGCTGGCGCTGGCGGGGGCGCCGCTGACCACGGGAGCGGTGGCCAAGCATAAACTAAAGATTTTGCCCTTTCTGGAGGAGAATTCGCTTCCCTGGTTTGTCGATCCTGCGCTGATCGCGGGATCGGTAGCTACCACGGTGCTCATGGCCCGTTTTTTATGGGTAGTCTGGCCCCGGTCGAGAAGAAAGATGCCCATCTCATGGCTCGCACGGGGGGCCTGGTTAGTGCTGGCCACGGCGGTGATCTGGGCGGTCTGGCTGGTTCCCTGGGAACTCTTTCGCACGACGGCTGCATGGATGCTGGAGCCTGACGCGATCTGGTCGGCGTTCTGGCCGCTGGCCCTGGGGGGGCTTCTCTCGGTGGTGGTGCTCCGAAATGCTCATCTCTTTCCGTTTCGAATCAGCGCCAGCGTACCGGCCGGAGACCTGGTGGTTCCGCTGGAGTGGCTCGTACACAAGACCAGGAAATTGGTGCAGCGAGTCGTTAGCTGGGCCGTACTCCAGCGTCAGGGCGTTCAGAGGCGAGCAGGGGAGTGGGTGCGGAGTCAGGAGCGCTATCTGCGGGCGGCTGAGGCTGTGGAGACGCAATTGAAGAAACAGGCCTGGGACTGGCTGTGGATTCTTGTGGTCGGGGCGATCGTATTGATCGCGATCTACTGGTGATTGGTTCTGCCTGCATCACACAGGGATATTTGAAATTCCATTTCCTCCGACCACCAATGGCACGCTCTCGCTGGTACTCCGCGGGATAAGTTGGCCGCAGGCGCAACAGGTGTTTCGAACGCGGAGGCCTCGTGGTATGAGGAGGCTGCTGAATTTGCGCTGAATCTGACCGCTCCTTGAGAGAGTAGCGGCTCTCGGAGGTACTTTAGATGAAAAAACGAGGCATTCTCACATTGGTGGTCATCTTCGGAGGCCTCTTTCTAGGGCTTCTGATCTTTATCGGTGTGCTCGTGGCTGCCTTTTCTCCCGATGGATTCGGGGCCACGGGAGACCGGATCGGGATCGTCGAGGTCGACGGGGTGATCATGGACAGCAAAAAGACCATCGAAGATCTTCGACGGTTTCAGAAGGATGATTCCATCAAAGGGGTAGTGGTTCGGGTGGACAGCGGTGGAGGAGCGGTCGCCCCGTCGCAGGAGATTTACTACGCGATTCGCGCCCTTAAAGAGGTCAAGCCGGTGGTTGTATCGATGGGAACGGTCGCAGCCAGCGGTGGTTATTATATCGCCTGTGGAGCAGACACCATTTTTTCTAACCCTGGAACCATCACCGGATCGATCGGGGTGATCACCCAATTTTTCAATGTGGAAGGTCTGGTTCAGCGCTTCGATCTGGAGGTCCACACAGTAGCGTCGGGAGATTTCAAGGATGCAGGCTCGCCATTTAAGCCGTTCGCTCCGGAAGACGAAGCGGTATTTTCCTCCCTGGTGGAAGATGTTCATCGCCAATTTGTCGAGGATATCGCCGATTGTCGAGATATGGCCGTCGATGAGGTTGCTCCGCTGGCGGATGGACGAGTTTTTACGGGGCGTCAGGCGATGAGTCATAACCTGGTCGATGAGATGGGCTCGTTGCGAGATGCCATTGATTATTTGGCCGGCCAGACCGGTCTTGACGATCCCCCGGTAGTATATCCTCCCGAGGAGCGGATGGGGCTTCTGGGAGATCTCTTGCAGGTGGCAGTAAGGTCTTCGGCCACCGAAGTTCGTGAGCAGACCAAACCGCGGGTGCTCTACCAATACACCGGCCCCCAATGAGCTTATGAGTAGAAGTTGTCTGACCGCAGTCGTCTTTTTGATTCTGGTATTCTCGGCCCAGTCGGTGAGTGCACAGGGATCGGAATATGAATTGGACGAAGTCCTGGAGATGGCCCGGGCGTATGCGCCCCTTCTTGCGGAGCACGACGCCCGCGAGGACCATGCCCGATGGCAAAAATACCGCGCTGAGCGAGCCTGGTGGCCGAGTCTTCAGGCTCAGAGTCTGTTGGCGCCGGTTCCGGCAGAAGCCGATCCTTCCAGAATCGATGAGAATATCGACGAGATTTTGTCGCTGAATCTGGGCCCCTATTTCCGTCAGACCGCCCGGGTGACGATGCCGATCTACACCTTTGGGCGCATCAGCGCTGCTCAGGAGCTGGCCGATGTCGGGGTGGATGTAGCCTCGTTGCAGCGGGACGCGGCGATTCAAGACCACCTCCTTCGAGCCCGTCAGGCCTATCACGGTCGCCAGCTCGCCCGAGCATTTGAGGAGTTGTTGGCCGAGGGCGATGCGCTCATCAAGGATACCCTCGAGGAGATGGAAGAGGACAGGGCGTTTGGAGAGGCCGATTTCAGCACTGCTGATCTGCGTCGATTGCAGATCTTTAATGCCGAATTGGACACGATGCTTCTGGATAACGGGCGCCTTAAAGATCTGACCGAATCTGCTCTTCGTTATCTCACCGACACCGACGAGCCCATGGAGGTGCCGGCGCTTCGCCCGGAGGACGCCGAGTTGCCGATCGGAGGTCTGGAACTCTATCAGGAGGCGGCTCGAGAGAATCGCCCGGAGATTGCGCAATTGCAGAAGGCCGTTGAGGCCAGACGGCTGCAAGAGGATCTCTCACGCCGGGAGTTTTATCCCAATCTTTTTGTGGCTTTTGATTTCGGGTTTGGCTGGTCCACTGAAGCTCCGGCGTTTCAACGGGTATGTCGACGCGTCGAAGAGGGTGGGCCCTGCGTCAACTCCGAGACGCTCTTCACCAGACCCTATGCCAATCCCTTCGATACCCTGACGTTCGGGGTGGCGGTGGGACTACAATGGCGATTTGATTTTGCCCAACAATACGGACGCCTGCAGGAGTCTCGCGCCCGCACGACTCAGACGGAGGCGCAGGAGGAGCGGGCGCTGGGAGCGATGCGGTTGGAGATCGAGGAGGCCTGGCGAACCACTTCTGATGCGAGAGCGCGCATCGACATCGAGAGACGACGCTTCGATACGGCCAGGCGATGGCGAAATCAGTACGGACTGCAGAGCGATTTGCGAGGCGGCGCCGATATGCGAGACGCTCTCGATCCATTGCGCGCTTATTATGAAGGTCGGGTCGGTTATCTGGAGGCGGCCCACGCCTATCTCGCTGCCCGCGCCGAATTGGCCCGAAAAGTGGGCGTGGAGAGCCTCGATGAGATTGAAATTGGGCTCGGAGATTGAATGTAGCAGCGTCGGGGGGCGTCCAAGCTATGGGACGTATTAGAGCTATCGCGAACGAATGATATGACGGAGGTTTTCCATGGGCTTGTCACACCGAATAGGGCGATTGGGGTTGGTTGGGGGAATGATTCTCGCCGGTCTGCTCCTTATAAGTAGTATTGCCGTTGCTGCATCGCCGGATCAGGTCGTTACGGAGCGTACGGATCTGATCGCCGGAATTATGGAAGAGCCCGTCGGCCCGGAACGCACCGAGCGACTGACTCAAAGTATTAATGAGAGCATCGATTTTGCCCATCTCGCCTCCCGGGCGCTGGGGAGTCATTGGCGAGAGCGAACGGAGGAAGAACGAGAGGAATTTCTTACCCTCCTGCAGCGTCTCCTTCAGGCCAATTACGAAAATCGACTCGCCGATCACCAATTGGACGCTACTTATAAGGTAGAATATACGGCGGCGCGGCAGCGAGCAGGGCAGGCCTTCGTGGGAGCCGAGATCACCTATAAAGATCGCACCGAGCCGGTGCTTTATCGCCTCTACCGCCGAGATGGTCAGTGGCATATTTATGACCTGGTGATCGACGATATCAGTCTGGAAGAGACCTATCGAGAAGGCTACGTTCCCATCATCGAAGAAGATGGTTGGGAAGAGTTGATAAGCCTGATGCGAGAACGGGTCGAGGATTTAGAGAAGGAATGAGATGAAGAGCACCTGGATCGACACCCCGGAGAGTCTTGAGAAGTTCTGCACTCGTATCCGTGGCGAGACGCTCGCTGTGGATACGGAGAGCGATCATTATCACGCTTATAATGCACGGGTTTGTCTGATCCAGGTCGCCACCGCCGAGCAAAGCGCTCTTATCGACCCGCTGGCCATCGATGAGAGGGGGCTGGATCCATTTTTTGATCTGCTCCACGACCGAGAAGTGGTCAAGATCTTTCATGCCGCCAGAAATGATCTCATCGAGATCGATCGAGATTACGGCATCGAGGTCAATAATCTCTTCGATACCCGAGTGGCAGCGCGATTTCTGGGCTATCAGAAGAATAGCCTCAGCTGGCTTCTGGAAGAGATCGTCGGGGTGAAATCGGGGGGCAATCTGCAGCAATTTGACTGGACGACGCGACCGCTTCCGGAGCGGGCCCTTCGCTACGCTGCAGACGACGTGCTCTATCTGTCTCAGTTGCGCCAGCGATTTAGCAGAGAGCTACGGGAATCGGAATGGTGGGAGCCCTTTGCCGAGTATTGTGAATATGTCACCGAATCGGCCCGACATGAGCCCAAAGCGTTCGATCCGGAAGGATGGCGAGGGTTTAAGAATTCTCACAAACTCGATGGCCGGGGCCGGGCTACGCTTCGGGATCTCTTCCTGTGGCGTCACGAGGAGTGCGAGGAGATCAACCGAGCGGCCTTTATGGTGCTCTCCAAGCGGGCGATGATATCCCTCGCCAAGGAACGTCCTGAAACGGTAGAGGCGCTTCGAAAGGTTCGCGGTCTGCCTCGAAGTCTGACCGCAGAACAAGAGCGAGAAATCGTGGAGGTGATACAGAGGTCGCTGGAGGGTTCGGTTCCTCCCGCCAGGTTGCCTCGGACGTCCTATAGCTCGCGAGATCCTCTTGAGGACACACGGTTTAAGGCCCTTCGGAAATGGAGAAATAAGACCTCCAACGAGACCGATTTACCCGGTGAATATATCGCAACGAACGCCACGTTATCGGAGATCGCCTGTGATCCCCCTGGTTCGGTAGAAGAGCTCGATCGATTCTCCGATATCCTGGGCTGGCACCAGAGGATTTTCGGCCAGGAAATCGTGACGATCCTGGCCGAGACGGAATCGGTCTAATACGACAATAAAAGGGGCAGATTCAATTGGCCGCGAAGGGCTCAAATTCGATGCCGTCGTCTTCCATTCGGGATTCGACGTCGGCGATGAGGTTCTGGGCTTCCTGATCGTCGGGAGCGATCATCAAGACGGTGGTCAATTTCTCATGAATCTCGACCAGATCGGTATCACCTCGGCGAAGAAGGCGATTGGCTTCGGTGCGAAGATTATAGGTCACGGTGCGGTTGATATGGACGAGGGTGGGCTCGGCCCGTTGGCTGGCCAGAGTACCGTCGGGAATTTCCAACAATACGGCGCGGGCTTCGCTGTGGCGGCCCTCCTCGCTGAGGTCTTCGCCACGGGCGAGGAGTTCGGCGCCTTTTCGCTCCTGAGCGACTCGGTCGCGCATCTGACGAGCTTTCTCGTTCTGTGGTGCCAGGTCGATGGCTTCGTCGAAGGCGGCGCTGGCAGCATCCCAATTGCCGCCTTGAAGGTGACCCTCTCCGGAGGCCAATAATTCGTTGACTCGTGTCTGAAGGGGGTCGGCCGCTTCCGCCACGGACTCATCTTGCTGGGTCAGTTGGAAGAGACCAACGACCAATAAGCCGCCCAGAGCGAGTCCGACCAGCAGCAGGACCGCAAAGCCGGCATAGGTCGCGAGCTGGTTATTCGAGGCCACCGGAGCATAGTTCGCCGGATTAATCGTCTCTTCGCCGGAGGCAAAGATGAATTCCACGTTTCCGAACTCGACCCGGTCGCCGGATGATAATTCGGTCCGCGAAGAGATGGTAACGCCGTTGACCCGAGTGCCGTTGGAGCTGCCACAATCTTCTACGGAATAGAGATCCCCGTAGTGGTAGATCACCGAATGCTGTCGGCTGATCGAGGTATCGGAGAGGAGGATGAAGTTATCATCGGTGCGGCCGATCGTATTCTCCTGCTCCGAGAGGCTGAATTCCTCTCCCGCAAAGGAGTCGTTGATTCGGACCAATTTATGATGTTCGTTTCCCGAGTCGATAAAGAGCGTGCTTCGCACGTCCTGATCTTTTAGGCGGGAGCGGTTCTTATATTCGAGATAGAGGTAATAGTCGCCGATCCGGATCTGGCTGGCAGTACCCAGGTCGCGAGTTTTAAGAACCTTCTGGCCGTCGACGATGACGCCGTTGGCGCTGCCCAGGTCCTCAATATAGCAGCGTCCATCCTGAACGAAGAGCCGGGCGTGTTCGCGGCTGACGCTATTGGAGGGGAGGATGACGTCGCAATCATCGAGGCGTCCCACCACGTAGGAGCCCTGGTCAAAGGAGAAGGTGTCGGCGACCTGACCATTTTGATCTTCGATGGTTATCGTGAACATAAAATCCCGCTGCGCATGGTCCGACGAAACAAGTAGGAATCAGAAATCTCATTCACGAAAAATATCGAGATCGACGTCAAATCCAGCGTGGCGAAGGTCTTCGTAGAAGAGAGGAATATAACCGGTGGGATGATAAGCCCCGGAGGTTCCCTCTACGCGATAATAAAAGAGGTCGTTGAG
>SKNI01000664.1 GCA_007120615.1 Myxococcales bacterium
CCCGCTTTGAGCATATTTTGGTCGATGAATATCAGGACACCAATCATGTCCAGGGTGCCATCGTCGACCTGATGGCTTCGGTCCACGGCAATCTCATGGTCGTCGGCGACGATTGCCAGTCGATCTACGCCTTTCGAGGGGCCGACTATCAGAATATCCTGCAATTTCCAGAGCGCTATCCGGAGTGCCAGTCTTTTCGCCTGGAGATCAATTATCGCTCCACGCCTCAAATTCTGAACCTGGCGAACCAATCGATTCGCTTCAACACCAATCAATTCGATAAAACTCTTCGAGCTCACCGCTCCGATGGACCCATCCCGGCGCACGTACATCTTAAAGACGCCAATCAACAGGCCGCCTTCGTCTGCCAGCGTATTCTGGAGCTCCTCGATGAGGGCTGCGAGATCAGCGATATCGCCGTTCTCTATCGCTCCCATCACCAATCGCTGGAGTTGCAGCTGGAGATGACTCGCTGCGAGATCCCCTTCGTCGTCCGTTCGGGGCTGCGCTTTTTTGAGCAGGCTCATATCAAAGACGCCCTCTCTTATTTGCGCTTTTTATACAACCCTCTCGACGAGCTGTCCTTTTTACGCCTGGTTCGCCAGTGGCATGGTATCGGACAGAAGCGAGCCTCCAATATCTGGCTCTATCTATCCAACCAGCCCGACACTCTGGCCGCCATCAGCGATCAACGCCTCGTGGACAGTCTCCCCAAACGGGCCTCTGCCTCCTGGAAAAAAGCCTCCGCCCTGCTGGAGGACCTCCGCAAAAAACGGCTGGCCAGCACTCCCGATGTCCTGCTGGGCTCTCTTCTGGATAGCTCTTTTCAGGAATATATTCAGTCGAGCTACGAAAACGCCGACAACCGGCTAAGTGATCTGGAGCAATTAGCCATGTATTCCGGGCAGTTCGACTCCCTTGACCGCTTTCTCGGCGAGATAAGTTTATTGTCGGGAATCTCGGGTCAAGAGATCGGAGTGGGTCCTGCCCAGGACGATGAATACGTTTGTTTGAGCTCCGTACACCAGGCAAAAGGATTGGAGTGGACCGCCGTTTTCGTGCTGAATCTGGCCCACGGCGAGTTTCCTCACCACCGCGCTGCGGAAGAGGAGGACGGGCTCGAAGAAGAGCGCCGTCTCTTCTACGTTGCCACCACTCGCGCCCGAGACGAACTCTACCTCTGTCATCCCCTCACTCGGAGAACCCGGGATCGCAGCACTCCCGTGGTCCTTCGAGAGTCTCATTTTATCGAGGAAATTCGCGACGACGCTCATGTCCACGGAGATGACCTCCCCTGGGAAGAATGGCGTATCGAAACTTGACATCAGGGCCGGTGGGCTGCATCTTGGCGGCCGACGAAATTGATTTCCCATGCTACTTACTTGCCTCCGGGCAATACGCTTTTACCTTCTTTGACGGTTTATAATGTTTGGTTTTTCGGTCTTGATTATTTTCGCGGCAGCTCTCCTCGGAACCGGCCTCACCGCCGTAGGACTTCGAGTCTTCTTTCATGTGATCGAGCCCGACAGCGCCGCGATTCCTCTTGCCGGCCACGAAGAATATTAAACGTTCTTCCTGCTAAAACCGAATCACCGTTCGCTTCAGGCTAACGACAAGGGAGCCCCTCGATGAGTTTGAACTCTTCCATTTTCCGCGGGGCATTCACCGCCCTGATCACCCCCTTTCAAAAAGATGGTTCCGTTGACGTCGACGCTCTGCGCGCGCTGGTGCGCCGGCAGCTCGATGGCGGCATCGACGGACTCGTCCCCTGCGGCACCACCGGGGAGTCCGCCACGATGAGCGAAGAAGAACAGCTTCTTGTCATCAACACGGTGGTCGACGAGGCCGCAGGCCAGGTTCCCATCATCGCCGGAACCGGCTCTAACGACACTGCCAAGACCATCGCCTTTACCCGAAAGGTCTCCAAAATCGACGGCATCGCCGCCGCACTGGTGGTCACTCCCTATTATAACAAACCCGGCCAGACGGAGCTTTGGCGCCATTTCACGAGCATCGCCGATGAGGGCGGGCTCCCTGTGGTCCTGTATAATGTGCCCGGAAGAACGGCGATCAGTCTCGATACCGACACCATCGCCAGCCTGGCCGAACACAAAGCGATCGTAGCCATCAAAGAGGCCAGCGCTAATCTGGCCTTTGATAGTGCCATTCGAAACGCAGTCCCCGATGATTTTGCGCTTCTTTCGGGAGATGATTTCACAACTCTTCCGCTCATCGCGATCGGAGGACAGGGATGTATCTCGGTGGTTTCCAACCTCTTGCCCCGTGATATGAGTCGCATGTGCTCTGCGGCGCTCACCGGGGATATGGAAACGGCCCGGAAAATTCATCTGGCGATCCAGCCTCTGGCGCGGATCCTATTTGAGAAGAGCAATCCGATTCCCGTGAAAGCGGCGGCCAACCTCCTTGGTTGGTCAGGCCCCACCCTTCGCGGCCCCCTTTATGAGCCGGACGGTGAGTTCATCGCCCGACTTCAGGACGCCCTCTCGGCGTACGGGCTCACCTCCTGAACCGTCGGAGCTCCACCATGTCTACTTCTATGACTCGGATCGCCATCGTCGGTGCCGCCGGCCGCATGGGCACCTCTCTTCTCCTCAACGGCGCCGATCGCGACGACCTCCATCTGGTCGCCGCCATCGTGAAACCAGGCGAAGTAGACGGCGATGTCATCGGCCCACAGCAGACTCCGGTCGCCGACGATCTCCAGTTCATCACCGAGGTCGATGCCGACGTGGTGATTGACTTCTCCACGCCGGCCTCCTGTATTCATGCTGCCCAACTATGCGCCGATGCCCATATCCCCTTCGTCTCCGGGACCACGGGGCTCGACGTGGCACAGCTCGACGTTCTGGTCGACCTCAGCCGGCGAATCTCCCTGTTGCATAGCGCCAACTTTTCGGTGGGCGTAAATCTTCTGGCCCACCTGGTGGAGAGAGCAGCCCGAGGATTTGGGGAATCTGTTGATATCGAGATCTTCGAGGCCCATCATCGCCACAAAGTGGACGCCCCTTCGGGGACCGCAAAATTACTCGGTCACGCCGCCGCTCAGGGTCGCGGCGTGGAACTCGACGACGTCGCTCGCTGGTCCCGGGAGGGCCACACCGGCCCCAGAGGTTCCCAGGAGATCGGCTTTCAGACCCTCCGCGGTGGAGATATCGTAGGCGAACATACCGCTTATTTTTGCGTCGACGGCGAACGGCTGGAGTTGACCCACAGGGCTACCGATCGAGGAATCTTTGCCCGCGGGGCCCTTCGAGCCGCTCGATGGCTGTCCACTCGATCTCCCGGCAACTACAAGATGGCGGATGTCATCTTCGGCCGGAATCACTAAGATTCGATATAGATTAGCGCCCCTTCCACTCCGGTTCCCGCTTGGTCATAAACGCCATAATGCCCTCGGCTGCATCCTCGGCCAGGGTGTTGATCGTCAACTCGCTCTGCAACGCCCGGAGCGCCTGCTCAAAATTCATATCCTGCGTGTCGTAGAACGCTTGTCTTCCCAGTCCGACGACGGCCTGGGAAAAGGAAGCGATTCGATCCACCAGATCGGCCAACTCTTCGTCGAGCTTGCCCTCTTCGGCGACCCGGTTGACCACTCCGATCTCCAGTGCTCGCTGTGCGTCAATACGCCGGCCTGTGAACATCAATTCCAGCGCGTGCTTACGATGCAGATTTCGCTGAATGACCGCCGTGATCATCATCGGAAATAGCCCCACCTTGACCTCGGGCGTACCAAAAGTCGCCCCATGTGCGGATACGGCCAGGTCGCAATTGAGGACCAGCCCAAATCCTCCGCCCAGTGCATGGCCATTTACTCGAGCGACGATCGGCTTGGGACAGCGATTCATGGCCAGCAATAGCTCCACAAAACCGCTGCGCCCGTGATGCATCCCCAGCGGACCGCCACCGGGCTGCTGATCTCCGAGATCTCCACCGGCGCAAAATGCTTTCTCTCCTGCTCCGGTCAAAACCAATACCCGCAACTCCTCATCTGCCCCCAACTCCACAATCGCATCTCGCAAATCACTGACCACACCGCGAGAGAGAGCGTTCCGTCTCTGCTCCCTGTCGATGGTGATCGTCGCCACTCTCTCGTTTCGCTCCACTTTGATATTTTCCGACATATTCGCTCCAGACTTTTGTTCTAATTGATGATCCTCATGCGTTACCCGATAAGTTAGTAAATACTCACATAGAAACCCGAGGTCAAGTTGCCATCGAAACCTCGACCGCTTACCCTGCGCTTCTCAGACAGCCTTTCCGTAGACTCCGACCAACAACAGTTCACCCCAGAAGAACATGACCCAATCCGACGACACCAGACCATCTGAATCGAAACCAGATGAAACGAACCCCGAAGATCAAAGCTGGCTTCGTGTTGAAATACTAACACGAAAGGCGGACATCGAGGCCTCTCGCCTGGTCCAACTTGGCGCCCTGGGAGTGGAGGTTCAGGATAGCGATACCTATATGGACGATGCTCCCTTCGCTCCGGTCCCCGAGGGGCATAGCCGACTGATCGCTTTTTTCGACAATCCCTCCGACGATTCATCGCCGTCACTGCGTGGCCAACTCGAAGAGTCTCTAGGGGAGAGCGAAATTATCGACATCTCCGACTATAATGATCGAAGTTGGGAGACGGCCTGGATGAAGTATTTCGAGCCCCTGCAAATCTCAACCCGAGTCGCTGTGGGACCACCCTGGGATCCGGCCAAGGCCCCGATCGATGGGATTTCATTGACCATCGAACCGGGTATGGCTTTTGGTACCGGGACCCACGAGACGACTCGTCTTTGCCTTCGACTACTGGACGAGATGCTGGCGAAGAATCCGGCAAAATCGCTCCTCGACGTGGGCTGTGGATCGGCAATTCTATCGATGGCCGCCTCCGGTCTCGGGGTCGAAAACGTGGTGGGAATCGACATCGACTCGACTTCCATCGAAGTGGCCAGAGTCAATATCGAGGAGAACGGGTTTTCCAGTGCAGATATCGATCTCTCCACCCGCCCGCTCCATATCATCGAAGAGACCTTTGATCTTGTCGTCGCCAATATCCTCGCCCCTATCTTGATCGACTTATCCGCTTCTCTTCTCGATGCAGTCAAACCGGGAGGCGATCTTCTGCTCAGCGGAATCCCCGATATTCAACTCGACGAGGTTCGAGAGGTCTTCTCCAGGCCGGACTTTGAGGAGGTGAGCGACGCCATCGACGGGGAATGGACCGCCCTTCATCTTCACAGGACTCACGGAGAGAGTTGATGCGTAGAATCCCAGTTCCCCCTGGATATCTCGACGACCTGAATCCCGGAGATCCACTGACCCTGCCCGCGGAGCAGGCTCATTATCTCCGGGATGTTCTTCGGGCCCGCCCCGAGGACCGAGTCGAATTATTCGACGGACGCGGAGTTTGCGCTTACGGGCAAGTCCTCTCGGTGGACGAAGAGCTCCGTCTGCGAATTCGAAGAGTTGAAAAAGTTGAAAAAGGGGAAAGCCCGTTGGCGATTACTCTCTTTCAGGCGATCCCCAAAGGAAAGAGATGGGAATGGATTCTGGAGAAAGCCACCGAATTGGGCGTCCAGAGGATTGTCCCCCTGCAGACCGATCGCACGGTCGTGCAGGTCCCAGACGAGCGAATCCCCGGAAAAATGAAGCGATGGAAGAAGATCCTCACCTCTGCTGCTCGCCAATGCGGACGATCACGGGTGCCCGAACTATCTCGTCCCCTGTCGATGAGCGACGCAAGAGAGAGTTGTGAAGTAGATATCGATCTGGTCGCCCATCCCGGACCGGGTGCGCGGCTTCCCTCTTCGATCCTGAATCAGTCGGAGCTCGATATCTCTACTGTGGGTCTGTGGATCGGCCCGGAAGGTGGGTTTGAGGACCGGGAGATCCAAAGATTGAAAACCTTCGGCGCCCGTCCCATCTCTCTGGGGCCCCGGATCCTGCGCGCCGACACCGCCGGAATCACGGCATTGACTCTTCTTCAGAGCGCTGCCGGGGATCTGGCAGACCAATGATTGGTCAGCGCTCAAGCATCGCGCGCACTCCGGCGGCGAGTTCTTCGTTGATGTCGATCGAGTTGCTCCGGTGAGGCACCGTATTGCAGGTGATGATTTCTGCGGCTCCCGCGTCGGTGAGCGCCTGAAAGGCGTCCTCCACAAAGAGGCCGTGAATCCCGATGCAGATCGGCGGCGGAAGGTCCCTTCTCGCCAGATACTCCACCGCTCCAACCATGGTGCGACCGGTGGAGATGATATCGTCGACCACCACCGGCTGTTGATTCGACCACATGGGAGCAGACTTTCCGCTGACCTCCACGTCATAATCACCGTGGCGACTTTTCTCCAGGATCACCGACGGGAAACTGCCGGCCGCTGCTACGGCCGCGATCCACTGCTGACTCTCTTCATCGGGACCGATCAGAAGGGGTCTGTCCACGTGCTCAGAAATCCACCGTGCGATCGGCCCGGCCGCCTGCACCACTTCGCTGGGAATGGAGTAGATCTCATCGAGACTGGAGTGCCGATGCAGATGGGGATCGACGGTCACCAGCCAGTCAAAAGAACTCGACAGGAGTCGGCCGAAAAATCGACTGGTCATCGCCTCTCCCGGCTTAAAGCAGGAATCCTGGCGCATATAGGCCAGATACGGCGCCGCCAGACCGATGGAGGCGGCGTTGAGCTCTCGCACCGTCTCCGCCAGAAAAACGAGGGGAAGGAATTTCGTATTGGGGCGATCCAGCGTGGAAGCTACCACCACCTCGCGTCCTTCAATCGGTGACTCGATACGCACGTAGGTTTCATCGTCCGGAAAAGACCGAATA
>SKNI01000256.1 GCA_007120615.1 Myxococcales bacterium
CGTACCGCATCGGTATGAGTTCTCTGGGATATCAATCTATCTATCGCCAGCTCAACGCCCGAGAAGACGTGGTCTGCGAGCGAAGTTTTCTCCCCGACGAACCCGACCATTATCGGGAGTCCAACACCCCGCTGTTCACCTACGAGTCCGAAACTCCCGTCGGCGACTGCGACGTGCTCGGATTCTCGGTCTCCTACGAATTAGAGATCATCGGTCTATTGACCTGCCTGGAACTCTCGGGCATCCCCCTTCGCCATAACGACCGAGGCCAGAACTGGCCATTGATCATCGTCGGCGGCCCCATCACCTTCTCCAATCCTCTCCCCCTGGGGCCCTTCTCCGACGTCATCGTCATGGGCGAGGGCGAGGAGTTGATCCATCTGCTCATCGACTGGTGGAAGGACTACGACGATCGGGAGAAATACTTACAAGACGTCGCCCTCCTGCCGGGTATTTATGTACCCTCCATCCACGGCGAAATTCTACGCCCCGTGGCCCAGGCGCGAAACGAATATTTGCCGGCCTACAGCCCGATTCTAACGGCCAATACCGAGCTCTCATCGATGCACCTGGTAGAGAACGCCCGGGGTTGTCATAGAGGCTGCTCCTTCTGCGTGATGCGTCGCACCACCAACGGCGGCATGCGCACCGTGAGTCCGGAGCGGGTTCTGGCGACCATCCCCGACAACGCTCCCAAGGTAGGCCTGGTAGGAGCCGCCACAAGCGATCACCCCAAGATCCTCGACATCATGGGCGCCATCGTCGACGGCGGACGCCAGGTCAGCCTCTCCAGCCTCCGCGCCGACCGGCTCAACCACGACTTCGTCTCCATACTCGCCCGCGGCGGCGCCCGAACCTTGACGGTCGCAAGCGACGGCACCAGCCAGCGAATGCGCGACTTCGCCCAAAAAGGCATCAAAGAAAAGCACCTTCGACACTGCGCCGAGCTGGTGCGCGACAACGATATGCGTCTTCTCAAGCTCTATATGGTCTTCGCCTACCCCGGCGAAACCATGGACGATATCGACGAAATGATCGAATTTCTGCGCGAGTTGTCCTCCATCTGCAACGTCGCCCTCGGCATGAGTCCGCTGGTTGCAAAGAAAAACACTCCTCTCGACGGCGTCCCCTTCGAGGAAAAAAAGCTCATCCAGTCCAAGATCAAACATCTCCACAAAGAACTCAGCGGCGTGGTCGACATCCGCTCCACCTCCGCTCGCTGGTCCTGGATCGACTACGAGATGTCCCAGGGCGGCTTCGACATGGCCGACGCCGCCGAAGAGGCCTACCGAAACGGAGCCCGCTTCGGAGCCTGGAAGCGGGCGATCAAAAAGCATAAAAAGAAGTCCGCTCCCATCGCAAAACCAGGCAATCGACTGAGAAAGGGGGCCATATTGTCCGAAGAGTTGGCGCGAAGTCCTCTCTAGACTACTCCAGAAGAGCCGCCACGATATTCTCCTGAAACCGGACCTCGTGGCCCTGCGGCATGTCTCGGAGCCGAGAAATCCCCATATAAATCGTATAAAGCACAGCGATCGTAGCGTCGTCGAGCCCATCCGCCCTCTGAGCCTTCTCGACCAACGGGTGATCGGGATAGAGGTAGATATGAATTCGCCTGGCATCCATTAGAATTCCGATCAGCGCACCATCGGAATCGGGAAGTCCAAATAAGGGCACCATCGGCAATGACCTATCCTGCATTGGGCGAATAATTGACTCAAATTGCCTCTGTTCTGCGGAATCTTTCGGCCATAAATGCTCCAGCCAGGCTGTGATCTTTCGAAATTCACCGAATACCTCTGTGTCGGTTAACCCGCCTGGAGCAGGCCTATTAACCGATGTCTGGTAGATCCGAGACGGTTTCAGATAAGTCGACCTCCAGGTGTCCACCGCCGCTGGCAGATCTTCGGGGTAGCTTCTGGAAAGTTGGCTATCTCCACTCTCTTGAAGGCAAAACTCGCGAATCAAGGAGTATCCGGTCAGTGGAAACCCCTTCGCAGATGAAAAAAGCGGCGCCGTCAGGATACTGCGGGCCATGTCATCGGTGATGTCATAGTGGACCTGTCCTCGCTCATCGCGCCAGATATGAAGATGCCTCCCCGCGAAGTGAAGGAGAGCAGTAGTGGCCCCCTCTCGGGTCTCGAAGTCGAGATCAGGAAGTCCGTGCAAGAGCCGCGCGATCAGCTCTGCTTCCGTTTGCCGCAGCGCCTGATTGATCGCAACTCGACTGGATTGATCGGGAAGTGCTGTAGTCTCCAAAAGCCCGGCCAGTTGGGTTTGCCCGTCGACGGCCAACCGGGTCATCTGTCCGGTGCTTCGATCAAAGATCGCCAGCGTATCCCGCGCCGGTTCGTCGCTGAGTCCCACAACCCCCTTAAAACGACCCACTTCCAGGGTGGTCTCGATCAAGAAGTTGGAGCTCTCCTGACCGCCTTCGTCTCGGTCATTGAGAGGAAAAAGAAACGCCGGCTCCACTTCGATCAAAGCACTGAGATGGGTAGCGACGAAAGGATTCATCACCAACTCCAACGGGCCGTCGTCGGCCTCGTTGGTCGACTCTCCCACGGGCTCAATGACCGTGCGGCTTCGGCCGTCGAGCATGATCACAGGGCGTTCCTCGCGACGGGCATCCAGGATATTCCGCATCGAAATGGCATCTGCGACCCCGTCGATAAGCCCGAGGTCGAGCAGAGGATTGTCCTCGTCGATCGTTTCTGACTCTAAGCCAACGATGATGTGCTGTAGAAGTCGACGCCGCGCCTGACGGCGTACCTCCTGTGATGCCGACGCGTCTTCGCTTCCAATGATCTCGACAAGCTCCGCGACCTGGCGACCGTCGTCGACTTCGCCCTCTCGCAACTCCGAGACCCGTTGATAAGCATCGGCTCCGATCATCTCGATGAGCAGAGTTTCCAATTCTTCATCGAGGATCAGTACTTCAGACTCCCGATCATTAGAAACGATCGATGAGCGGCGGGTGCCGTAAATCAAACCGCCATTTGAGGTCAGAAGGTCGGCGAGTTTTTCGGCGGAAATCGATGAGCCCCGCAGGGTCGTAAAGAGGGGAATCTGGAGATATTCAGGATGATTCGAGAGCTGCACAAAGTGAAAATGAGGCGACTCTCCGGACGTCGAGTTCAATCGCAACACTACATTTTGAGTCAGATCGCGCAGCAACATTCTGCTACCCGTCGAGCCGGGAGTAATCTCCATATGAGTCAATCGTCGCATCGCCAGGCTGGTGGCCCTCCCCAGATCATCGGTAGCCAAGTCGGCGGTCTGCTCTGCAATGACCCGAGCGATGGGTCTTTCTTCCTGTCCGAAGACCACGGGCTGCAACAAAAGCGAGGGGCTAATGGCCGGCAACGTGATGGTGAGTAGATGCCCCGGGGTCGGTGACGTGGTCGTTCCCTCCCAGACGACCCGGTCCGAGGAGACGATACGGACCCATCGATGATGCAACTCGCCCGCATCTTTAGAATCCAGAGAGGGGGTAAAAATGGTACCGCGCACCTGCCCATGGACACCGAATCCCTCGCGCAAGGAAGCCAAAACCGCCTCTTCCACGTCGTGTTCATCTGCGAGTATTCTCAAAAATTCTGCGATCTCCAGCGGTGCAAATTCCACATCTTCAATAAGCCAGGGCCGGGCCGGAGGCTGCGCGGTGGGCGCCCGGCAAAACTGCAAATCTCGCTCGTCGTCCCAATTGAGGGCCAAAACGTCCACTTCGGGACCGGCCAGGGCCCGAAGCGTAGCGACCTCCTCCTGAGGCATGACCAGGCGGGTGGCATCGATATCACTGGCCAGATACTCGGAGAGTTCCAGCAGGGATTCTTCATCGAGCTTCTCTTCCGGAAAAAAGAGCACCCGGTCCGTGGCGCGCAATAGTTCGGTAAGCTCCTCCGGGCGAAGGCGCTGCCCCCCAACAAGTCGGATATCGTGTCGGGCCTCTCTGGAACCCGCCCGAACTTTCGGCCCCACATCATCACCGCGCCCCCGTTTTATATGCCCTTGCCGGTCTTGAACCAGATCGGTATAGGGTCTCAGGCGGGCCATACAGTGATCGAAATGGGAGTCCCGCACTACACCGTATTGATCGGCAGTCTTCGTAAATCGGTCGAAGTTGACGACCCCGAAGAGGTCGCCAAAGGGAAGGTCGTCTCCGATGAGTCGCTCGACGATCACTCCGTGGGTCATCAGATAGAATACGGGTTCCTGGTGACGATTTCGCCACAATTGAGCTCGCAGATCTTCTTCCTCCACCTCCACCACCGGCAAAAGAGCGCCACTGGGCGTTCGAAACCTCTCCTCCGACAATGTCGTCGGTAGCACCTTTTTGCGGTTGAATTTAACGCTCAAAGACTCCAGATCGACCCGTTGTTGAAGCGCCTGCAACTCGGGCCATCGATTTCCGCCCCGCCTCGGAAACCGCAGCTCCGGCGGCATGCCCCGAAGATCGCAGGCTCGAACGGTCACCCCACCTCGGGCGACCAGAGATTCCAGGGTGGGAATCTTGATGGAGGAGAACATCCGGGTGGATTCTTCGTCGTTGATAAGCGACGTCGTTCCCCGCTCCGGATCGATGGCCATCCCAATCGGTTCCCCGCCTCCAAAGGCTTCGGAGACGACGATCAATTCCTGCGGCTCAAAGTGCAACAGGGCGTTGATCGCCCGGGCAAACAAGATGATATCGGCGTCTTCCCTGTTCTCCTGAGACTCGAAGAGATAATCGAAGAGATTTAGCAATCCCAGCCGGGAAAAATGCTCCCCGGACCAGTGGATCCGAAAATCAACCTGAGTGCCGTAGCGATAGAGCTCTATCTCCAGGGATTCGGCTCCGTTGGCGATCGCGGACTGGATGAACTCCAGCACGTAGTATTCGCGATGGGCCAGGGCAAATTTACGCATCATGGCGACGGCATTTTCTCGGTCCACCGTAAAGGTAGAGACCGCCCCGTCCCGGGGGGCCTGCGACCACTGGCGGATATAATCGTCGACGGTATTCATGCTCCTCCTCCCACGGTGATCGTATTGTGGAGCTCGGCGAGGCTGCGGACATCGAGTTCGTCGCCGGGATGGCTCTCTTGTGCGCCGGGCAGAAATAGACACCGTACGAGCATCATCGTTGCGATCTGGGGCTGATCTTTAAAGAGCTCATTGAGGCGTCGAACGTGGCGGTGATCCCGATTAATCGCTGCCTCGAGTTGAAAGGGTCTTCGCTCCTCCAGAAGCTGAGCGGGAGGCCTGGCCATCAGCGAGCCGAGCTCACGGGAGACAACGAAGATGGGCACATCTCGAAGAGTAGAGGCGACTCGACAGGTTCCGATTCGTCGAAATCCCGAGCCCACTTCCTCCAGCTTTGCAGCAGCGGCTCGAAATAGGGGTCGAAACTCGTCGGGGACTTCCCGGTCCACAAAGACCGGTAGATAAGCATCCTCCGGGGCGACCACGGGCCGTGCCCGACCGGTCGCTGTTGCATCACCGGTGGCGCGCTGGAGTTGGCCCCGTACCGTTCGCCGGGCTCGAAAATCGAGAAAGCGCCTCAAAAATCGCTTCACCGGACTATGAGCCCCGGGCCCTTCTCCCGGCGCCGGCGGACGTCCCCAGAAGATGGGCAGCCCCTGTGAGAGTAGTTCCGTTAGGAGTTCCGAAGGGCTCTCACTTACGAGCACCCGGCCGTCGCGTCGCCAATTCTGGTACATCTCCTGGGGCGTCGAACTTCCACCATCGACAAGGCGCAAGATCCGGCGCTCTTGGAGTGCGCTGTAGCACTCCGTCGGCTCCCGAGTGAGCAGCATGATACCACTATTATAGAGCTCCAATTCTTTGATGCTCCAGTCTCGTCTGGCGACCACCTCTTCCATCTTATCAAGGAGAGCACTCAGTAATTCTTCGCCGGCCGCCTCATTTAAGTGCTCCATTCCACGCTCAAAATGCTCGTCTTGAATGACGGTCTCTCGAGTCAAGGTATGTTCGAAAAGTGGACTGGATACCTTAAACCGGATGTGTCCAAAGCGCTTCTCCCACCGGCCCAGACTACCCGTCGCGTTTTGCCCGCTGGCCAACGTGAGGCCGCCATTAAAGAAAGAGTGGTCCGGCTCTTCGTCGACGCTCAACGAATAGGCCAGAGCCATCTCGGTGGTCCCATTCACAACCTGAACCGCACATAGCCCCTCTACCTCAAAGGGCTCATTGATGATCTCCCGGCGGGGCTCGCTTCCGTCGGCCGGAGTGCGATCCTCGAAACCAATCTCCGCCTCCACATGGCGACACCAATAGGTAAGCGTCTTCCGAATATCGGGAACCAACTCCGAATAACGATGGATATCGCCCGCCAGAACAAGGGAGATCTGCGTGCCCTCTACCGGCTCCTCGATGGCGGTGATCTGAAAGGTCCGATCGTGGTGAAAGAATACCTCCCAATAACGACCGTCCTTTCCGGTGCGCACGATCACGGCCCGAGGATCCATGGCAAAGACGGAGACGAACCCGATGCCGAATTTTCCGATCTGGGTCAGATCGCTTCGCTTGGTCGACGAGAAGAGCCGGGTAAATTGCTGGTCGATGATCCCTCGATCCATGCCCTCACCCCAATCGTCGACGTGGACCACAATGGCCCCCTCCTTGCCGGTATCACCGACGTATTCCGTCCACACGTCCACCCGCATACTGCCGGCGTCGATGGCGTTCTGGACCAACTCCCGAAAACAATCCAGAGCTGAGGTAAATTGAGTAACCAGGTTGTTGAGAATGCCAAAATCGCTCATAACTTCCTTTCGAGAAAAACGAGAGAAGCAAGAAGGTCAAGGTCAAGGGCAAGGGCAAGGGCAA
>SKNI01000450.1 GCA_007120615.1 Myxococcales bacterium
AGGGGATAAAGCCGGTGCTGGTGATGTGTTCGGCGTTATGAGTCGATGAATCGTTGCGGGGTTGTCGCTGGGGTTGGAGACTATAACCGGGGTCTGTGGGCTCATCGGGGAACGCCGTGGAGAGTGACCCCGGCGGCGGAGTGGGGGCATCGGCGCCCAGGTGGTCCCGGGAGACGGCCGGCGCTGACTGGCTGACAAAGCGGCGCGATTGGGGGGCCGGAGTAGGTCGACTCGGTGGAAGGTGTTGAGAGCTCGGAGGAGGCGTGGGATCATCGGCATGGACGATCACCGTCGATGCCCGATCGGCGTTTGGAATACGGGACGCATCGCCCTCGAGTTCGAGACGCTTTCTGGGGTTGCGATTTCGTGACGCTGGATCGGAACGGTCGGATCCATCTCCGGAATTCATAGCCTCAAACTCCCTTGTGTGGAACAGAGCTAATGAGTGCACAGTCTAGCGCCTAATGACGCTGTGGACAAACCCATTGAATCCTACCGTTTGTGATCGGATCCAGTCGGTAATGTTGAAATTTTTCATCATCTGGCGGAGCGCGGACGTCCGGGCCGGAATGGAGCAAAAAGCGCTTTTTCTTTGGAGCGGACGGGGACGTCCGCGCTCCTTGTTGTCAATGACCGGGGCAGCACTCTGCTTCGCTACTGAGACGCCAGTTGGCGGCGTGAGCGCCCACCAGAAGAACGGACCCGGCGATGGTGAGCCCGATTTCCAGTCCGTGGGAGATCAACGGCTCCAGAAGAAAGCCGGTGCTCAAAATCAGGCCTACTCCTACCACCCCGAGCAGGACGACCAGACGATTTCGATGGGAGCGAAAGCCCGGTAAAAACGCCAGGACCGCTACAAAGAGCAGGCAAACGGCCAGAATCTGGTGAAAGATATCGTCGCCCAGAAAGCCGATGCCGGCAGCGGAGAAAACCCCGATCAACAGCGGCGCTGAGATGCAGTGGAGCACACAGAGCGCAGAGCCCACGATACCCAGGCGGTCCCAGATGCCTTGATAGGTGTGAGGAGGGATGGTTTTGGTTTTCGAAGGCAAGAATCGGCTCCGTCGAGATTGCTCGGCCACTTCCGAGAAACGGGGACATACCATATACGGCACGTTAGAATAAGGCAAATCACTTGCGTTAGGACAGAGAGGCAGCGTACAAGGAAACCGGTATTAGGAGCGTATCGTCTGGATAAAAGGTGTGATGATGTTACAGGGTCCCGAATTATTGCTGATTGCGTTGATCATCTTCGTGATCTTCGGTCTCGGAAAGTTGCCGCAGATCAGCAAAGGCCTGGCGCGGTTGCGATTGAATTTTGAGAAAGGCGTCGCAGAAGACTATATTGAAGTCAGCTCCGAGACCGACGAAGAAGATGAGGAGTCGGACGAAGAAGAGAAGAGTTGAATCGAGCACGACATTCCGCGCGAATTCAAAGAGCTTAAGGAAATCACATGTTGACAGCTTATCTGATGGTGGCCGACTCGGGTCTGACGTGGACGGCGGAGACCTTTTATGTAGCGGCGGCGGTGATTCAATTATTGCTGATTCTACTGGTATTTCGCGTCGCCGGGCTGTCGGCGGAGTATAATACGTTCGTGGGAGCGATCGTGGTGGCAGCGCCGGTAAATGCGCTGGCTTATTTTACCAAAGATATCGAATTGGTGGGGGTAATCGTGCCGGCGGTGGCGCTCTTTGCGCTTCTGGCGATGGTGGCCCGGGGAGACGTGATCAAGGCCACGCTGGCCTGGGTGCTGGTGATGGCCAGTTTTCTGGGGCTGGCAAAATTCGTGGAGCCCAGGGCCGAGGAGCTGACGATCAGCGATATGGGAGGGATTCCCGAGGTTCTGGATGCCGGAGGGCTGACGCCGAAGGGATTTACCGAGGACGACGTCAAAACGCTCTCAGGATCAAGCGGTGATAACGACGACTGATCAGGGGTTGAGGCGGATGGTCTCGTCTACATCCACTTTGATGGCGTCAAAGTCGACATCTTCTGAGAAGATGACTG
Source organism: Myxococcales bacterium (assembly GCA_007120615.1). Lineage (GTDB taxonomy): Bacteria > Myxococcota_A > Bradymonadia > Bradymonadales > Bradymonadaceae > SKNI01. The sequence continues at coordinate 2,012 of SKNI01000450.1, forward strand.
CCAGAAAGTCCCGAGCGTTGAACCGGCGGATGTAGACCGATTCTTTGGGTCCGCCGGAGATGGAGTTTTTGGACATGATCGTAGTGGGGGTGGAGGCGTCGGCACGGAGGCTGTCGGCGTTGCCTTTTTGGGCTTTGATATTGCCGTTGGGGTCGATCCAGGCGACGGCGCGAATATCTTTGTGGCGCATCAAGATCTTGAGGATGGGCGGGGATTGCTGAGGCACCGTCATGATTTGGCTCCACTATCGATGGTGAGAACTGGGGGGGCGCTGAGACATTCCAAGGGGCTTGTTGGACTGGGCCCGAATGGAGAGTCCAGTCTTGTCTATTTCGTCGCCGGTGGCGAGGTAAAACTCGGCGATGGGACCGAGCATGGCAGCGTTATCGGTGCATAATCTCGGGGGGGCTACGAAATATTGAAAGTTTTCTTCGAGGCAGGCGGCCCGGGCTTTCTGGCGGAGTCGTCGATTGCAGGCCACGCCTCCAGAGAGGACCACGCGGCTGAGATCGTTTTGCTTACAGGCGGCGATGGCCTTCATCACCAGCACGTCGACGACGGCTTCCTGAAAGGAGGCGCATAGATCATAGAGGTCTTGACCCTCGGGAAGGCCCGCCTCTTCGAGGTGGAGTGCCACCGCTGTTTTCAGACCGGAGAAGGAGAAGTCGAGGTTTTTTCGAGTCCACATGGGACGGGGGAAGTCGATGGCTGTGGGGTCGCCGTCGGTGGAGAGGCGGTCGATGGCGACTCCTCCGGGGTAGGGAAGACCGAGCATTTTGGCGACTTTATCGAAGGCTTCTCCCGACGCGTCGTCGCGAGTGCGGCCAAGCAATTGGTATTCGCCGAGGCCGTGAACGATATAGAGATCGGTGTGGCCGCCGCTGACAATGAGTCCCAGGTAGGGAAATTCCGGTGGTGGAGACTCGTCGAAGTCGAGGAGAATGGCGGTGAGGTGGCCTTCGAGATGATTGAGGCCCACACAGGGGCGATCCAGGGTGTAGGCCAGGGCTTTGGCGGTCTCGATACCCACCAATAAGCTTCCCACCAGGCCGGGGCCGGAGGTGACGCCGAATCCATCGATGTCGCAGAGTTGAAGGTCGGCCTCTTGGAGGGCCTCATCGATGACGGTGTGGATATCGCGGATATGGTTGCGGCTGGCCAACTCCGGGACCACTCCACCGTAGCGGCGGTGGACCGGGATCTGGGTGGCGACGGCGTTGGATAAGATCTGGCGCCCGTCGCGGATCAGGGCCGCGGAGGTCTCATCGCAGCTCGATTCGATCGTCATGACGAGCATATCATCTCCTTAGATACCATCTCCTTAAAACTGGCTCTCCAGAATAGAACGCACTTCGTCGGCGCTTCTTCCGGTGGGCTCTACTTCCAAAAAGGTTTCGTAGGCTCGACGGGCTTCATCGCGGCGTCCGGTGAGTTGATAGGCGGTGGCCAACTCCAGGTACAACTCGCCGGTGGCCATGCCCAGGCGCTCGGCCCGGGTGAAGTGCTCGATGGCTTCCGGTTCCTGATTGGAGTAGAGGGCCGCCTGGCCGTGGAGGAACGCAGCCTGTTGGTGATTGGGGGCTCGCTCGCTCAGCTGTCTGGCGAGGGGGAGGGCCTCGGAGATCTGATCGCGCTGGATCATGGTGCGAAGTCTCTGAACGTCCTGAGCGACGGTGGATCCCTCGGTGGGTTCGGGCTCGGCGGTGGGTTCGGGCTCAGCGGTGGGTTCGGGTTCGGCCGGTGCCGTCTCAGTGGTCGGTTCGGTGGGCTCGGTCGGCTCCGAGGCTTCGGCGATCTCTTCGGGCATCTCACCGCGTTCGGCCAGCATCACCTCGGCGACGTCACGGGCGGCGAAACGCACCGATGCTCCTTCTACCTGCGCTCGCATCTCGGCTTGCTCCGAGTTGAGCCCCTCGGGTTCAGGCTCTTCCTCGATGACCTCCACGACTTCTTCGGGCTCTTCAACGGGCTCGACCTCTTCGGGCTCCTGGGGCTCGGCCACGACGGCGGGGGGCTCTTCGATCTCTTCATCATCACTGAATATGGTGACCGCCACCAGAATGACGGCTCCCAGAGCCAGAAACGCGGCAAAGAGCACCGGCAATTTCCAATTATTCGATCCGACGCCGAGATCTTGTTCAAAATCGTCGTCGAATTCATGAATGCTCTCCCCTTTGCTCAAAAAGGCCGACTCCAGGGATGAATCCACGAGCGCTACTTTCTCTTCTTTTTCTTCTTCTTCTTCTTCTTCTTTCTGGTCGTTCTCTTCTTCTTTCTGGTCGGTTTCCGGGTTCTCTTTCTGGGCCGTGAGATCTTGTTGAGCGACTTCGGTTTCGGTCTCGGACTCCGTTACTTCGTCGGACGGAGTAGAGTCCTCCCCAGTATCGGTCGAGGCGGTGAGGAGGAGTTCTTCGGTGTTATCATCGAGCTCTTCCTCTTTTGCTTTCTCTTCTGCTTCTGCTTTGCCTTCCTCTTCCGTTTTCCCTTCCTCCGAGCTTTCTTTCTGCGCAGCTTCCTTTAGGGAGGCGGCGCTAATCTCTTCAATACTGTCGGGGTCGGTACCGGGGTCGACGAGAGGAGCGGGAGTGGGGTCTTCCTCGGCGGGAAGTCCTTCGTCGGCCGTTTCCTTGCTCGGGGAGACCGAGGAGGAGCGTTTTTTGAGCTCATATTCGGTCTGAACGAGCTTTTGGTTTTCGGAGTTTCGCTCCACATGTGGGACGGACTCAATCGCGCTCTCGCTCAGCTCTTCCGGGGGAGGAAATTCGTTGGTTCCCTCGTCGTTGGAGGGATCGAATTCCTGATGAAAGGCGCTGGCATCAAATTCACCGGTGGCCGGGGCCAACTCGGAGGACAAGACACTCTCATCTGTGGAGTCGCCGAGGACTTCCGTATCTTCATCGTCTCCGGGAAGGCCATCGAGGTCGGAGAATACCTCATCGCCGGATGCTTGCTCGGAGGGCGTCACATCGTTCTGTTCGGCATCTTCCTGTTCGGCATCTTCCTGTTCGGCATCGTCTGCGGCGATCTCCTGGGCAGACTTTCGAATTTTTTTGAGCTCCTCGGGGACTCCGATCTTGGCGGTGGGTCGTTCCTCGCGGTCGCCAGAGTGACTGGTGTTGGGGGATTCATCGAGTTCACCGGTCTGCTGGGGCTTCGCCGCGGCGACATGGCCACCTGGATCGGTGCGATTCTTGGACTGGCCGGGAGAAGAGAGGGGTGTGGGAGTTCGCTTGCGGGGTTCCTCGGGGGCTCGCATGGTGGGCCCGTCAGCCCCAACGTAGATCTCCTGGGTGTCATCGGGACCGGGGGCGTCATCGGTCGCCGGTGGGGGATCTTCTACGGGAGCGTCTGTTTTTTGTTCGGTATCGGGCGTCTCTTCGACTTCGGGCGTCTCTTCGACTTCGGGCGTCTCTTCGACTTCAGGCGTCTCTTCGACTTCAGGCGTCTCTTCGACTTCGGGCGTCTCTTCGTCGGAGTCGTTCATTTGCCCCGACAGCCGGCGGGCTTCCTCCCGTCTTCGAAAGCGCTCTTGTTCTTCCAATTCCCGAAGACCGTGCTCCTGAAGCTCTTCTTCGGTCTTCGGTTCTTCCGTCTCTTCGGTCTTTGGTTCGGGCGTCGGTTCAGCCGGTTGCAACTCGGCGACCTCTGCGGCGTTGACCTCGTGTTCCGAGACCAGAGAGGCGGCCTGATGTCCGGCTGGAGGTTCTTCTCCGCCCCAGTGAAACTTCCAGTGCCCACCGCCTGCGCCGGGATCTTTGCCTTCCGGAGGAGCGCCGTCTTTGCTGCGAGGCAACTCCTCGGTGTCGACTTCGTCCTGCATCTCGGAGTCGTCGTCGAGGAATTTACCCACCGGAGGTTTGGCGATGCGGTCGGTGTTGCCACCGCTGTCGTCCTCTTCTTCGGAGGGCGACTTCGCAGCGGCATCGCGAAGATCTTCGGTGGAGTCTTCCTGGGGGGCAGCCAGTTCTTCGGAGCCCGAGAGCCAGTCGTTGAGGCTCTGCTCCTTTCGAACTTTGCGAGGCTCTGTCCCTTCGGCGGGAGTGATGTCCAGGAGAAGATCATCATCGAGCAATTTTTGAATGATCTGAAGGGTGGTGACATCATCGACGGGGCTGTCGTTGATGACATCGCTGAGGCGTCGGTAGCCGTCGAAGAGGCGAACCAGTCGCTCGACCTGGGGAGGCAACTCTTTGAACAGGGCCGGCAGTCGCTGGTAGTCGGCCTCAAAGATCCGATGCAGATCCGGGAGGGTCTCGATGAGGTTATTGCACTCCTCAAATCGGCGGATGCCCTCCATCAAAAGACCGGAGGAGTCTTTCTCGATGTGGTCGGCGCGGCGAATATTGTCGTGGTATCGCATCACGAAATGACCGTCGGGCCACAACATGATTCGGTACACGGCGTCTTCGCCCTGGAGTTTGCCGCAGACCGCGTCGAGGATATTGCCCTCGCGGAAAAACATCGCCGCCTGGCGTCCCTCTCGGTGGAGTCGGACCGAGCCCGACCGCAGCTCTTTTTCAATCGTCTGCAATAGATCGATCATGGTGATGTCGCTGAGATCCCCCTCGAATTCTTCGACGTCGGACTCGCTCAACAATTGCTTGGCCCGACGCTGGATCAATAGATCGGCGCGGGTGGTGACCTCTTTGATATAGATCGGCTTGGTCAGATAATCATCGGCTCCCAACTCAAAGGAGCGCATCTTTTGCTCCAGGGAGCGATCCTCGGTCAGAAAGATAAAGGGGATCTCTTTAGTCTCTTCGTCGAGATTGAGATCGGCGCAAAACTCCAGGCCATCGCCATCGGGCAAAGTGGTATCA